>NZ_JBHYJH010000012.1:0-43462 GCF_042740445.1 Streptomyces sp. NPDC059003
TGCGGCAGAAGTTTTAGCCCGTCCGGCGTTTGAGGACGAGCGCGAAGCGCGATGAACGGGGGGTCCAGGGGGGGCGGAGCCCCCCTGGTTCGGGAAGGGGCGGGTCTGGGGCGCCCCCGCGACGGCCTCACCCCGCCAGGTACCGCACCTGATCCCACAACACCGGATCCACCACCCCCACCCGCCGCCGAAAGTCCCCCACCCCCAGCTCCCGCACCACATCCGGCTCAACAAAGCTGGCGCGCCCCCGCACATCCCCCACGGCCCCCGGCGGCAACGGCACCACCCCACCCCGCTCATCGTGATACTTCGTCGCGATCCGAGCGACCCGCACCACGTCCCCCCGCACGGCGAGCACCAGAAACGGCCGCTCACCCCCACCGGGGTCCGGATCCCGCGCCCACCAGATCTCCGCGACCCCCGGCCCGCCCCCGCCACGGGACCGCCGCACCCGCCGCCGCGCCCCCCGCGCCCCCCGGCCCCACCCGTCCACGAGCGTGACCACGAGCGCGAGCACGACGACGGCGGCGAGGGCCAGCCACCAGGACGTGTCCATACCAGCGACGGTACCGGCGCACCCGCCGACCCGCCGCCCCTAGGGGTACGGGGCGATGCCGGTGAACGCGATGCCTGCGACGGCGGCGGCGCCCGCGAGCGCGGTACCGAGCCGAACCCACCAGTTGAGACGCCGCCACCCTGCCCGACCCGCATCCCTCGCCATGATCCCCCCGGAGGCCGAGGCACCCAGCCGTTCCTCACCACCTCTGTCCCACCCGCACCGGGCCCCCTCCCGGGAGCCCTCCTCAAGAGTTACGCCCGCCACCCCGAACTACGGGGGAAGAGTGACGTGACCGGTGACTTCGCCCACAACGGCCCGCGACGGAGGAGCGAGGCACCGTTTCGCGCCTTACGCTCGACGGACCGCACGCCCCCGTTTCCCCCGACCGCCAGCGCGGAGGTTCCAGCTATATGAAGCTCACCGTCGTCGGCTGCTCGGGGTCGTTTCCGTCCGCGGACTCGGCCTGCTCGAGCTACCTCGTCGAGGCCGACGGCTTCCGGCTGCTGCTCGACATGGGCAACGGCGCCCTCGGAGAGCTGCAGCGCCACATCGGTCTGTACGACCTCGACGCGATCTTCCTCAGCCATCTGCACGCCGACCACTGCATCGACATGTGCGCGTACTTCGTGGCCCGCTACTACCGCCACGAGGGCGGCCGCTGCGCGCCCATCCCGGTGTACGGCCCGGAGGGCACCGAGCAGCGCCTGACCACGGCGTACGCGGACACGCCGTCCGCGTCGTCGATGAGCGAGGTCTTCGACTTCCACACGGTCAAGCCGGGCGCCTTCGACATCGGCCCGCTCTCGGTGCGCACGGAGAAGGTCTGCCACCCGGTCGAGGCGTACGGCCTGCGTGTCGAGCACAACGGGAAGTCGCTCACGTACTCCGGAGACACCGGCCCGTGCGAGGCACTCGACGAACTCGCCGCGGGCACCGACCTGTTCCTGTGCGAGGCGGCCTTCACGCACGGCAAGGAGAACATCCCGGACCTGCACCTCAACGGCCGCGAGGCGGGCGAGTCCGCGAGCCGCGCCGACGCCCGCCGCCTGGTGCTCACCCACATCCCGCCGTGGACGGACGCCCAGGTCAACCTGGCCGACGCCCGGGACGTCTTCGCGGGCCCCGTGGAGCTCGCGGCGCCGGGAGTGACGTACGAGATCTGAGCCGCCGGGCCCGCCCCCAGGCGTATCGATACGGCAGCGGCCCGCACGACGGGCGTACGCGGCGGCAGTACGACGACGAAGGCCCCGGAACCAGTGCGGTTCCGGGGCCTTCGGCGTACGGGGAAGGGCTTACGCCTTCGTCAGGTCCTCGATCTCCTCCTCGGGCTCGCGGCCCGGGGTCGGGATGTTGAACTTGACGATCGCGAAGCGGAAGACCACGTAGTAGACGGCCGCGAACGCCAGGCCGATCGGGATGATCATCCAGGGCTTCTCGGCGAACTTCCAGTTCAGGACGTAGTCGATCGCACCGGCGGAGAAGGTGAAGCCGTGGTGCACGCCGAGCGCCCAGGTGACCGTCATCGCGACGGCCGTGAGGATCGCGTGGATCACGTACAGGGCCGGGGCGATGAACATGAACGCGAACTCGATCGGCTCGGTGATGCCGGTGACGAACGAGGTGAGCGCGAGGGACATCATCATGCCGCCGACGACCTTGCGGCGCTCGGGGCGGGCGGTGTGGGTGATGGCGAGCGCGACGGCGGGCAGCGCGAACATCATGATCGGGAAGAAGCCGGACATGAACTGGCCCGCGGTCGGGTCACCGTGCATGAAGCGCTGGATGTCGCCGTGCCACATGGCACCGGCGGAGTCGGTGAAGGAGCCGATCTCCTGCCAGGCGACGGTGTTCACGAACTGGTGCATGCCGACGGGGAGCAGCGCGCGGTTGACCACGCCGAAGATGCCCGCGCCGATGGAGCCGAGGCCGGTCATCCACTCGCCGAAGTTGGTGATCGCGTCGCCGACCGGGCCCCAGCACAGGCCGAAGAAGACGCCCATGGCGGTGCCGATGAAGGCCATGATGATCGGCACCAGGCGGCGGCCGTTGAAGAAGCCGAGCCAGTCCACCAGCTTGGTGCGGTGGAACTTCTGCCAGACCACGGCGGAGATCAGGCCCATGATGATGCCGCCGAAGACCTTGGGGTCGTTGTACGTGGCGGCGACGTCGGCACCCTTGGTGATCTTCAGCTCGGTGACCGGGAAGGCCTGGAGGACCTTCGTGTAGACCAGGAAGCCGACGAGCGCGGCGAGGGCCGTGGAGCCGTCCGCCTTCTTCGCGAAGCCGATCGCGACACCGATGCAGAACAGCATCGGCATGTTGGAGAACACGGCGTCACCGGCGTTGGCGAACACCGTGGCGACCTTGCCCCAGCCCAGGCCGTCCTTGCCGAAGACGTCGTCCTGGCCGAGGCGCAGCAGGATGCCCGCCGCGGGCAGGACGGCGATGGGCAGCTGCAGGCTGCGGCCCACCTTCTGCAGACCCTGCAACAGGCCGGCGCCCCGCTTCTTCGCGGGCGCCGCCTTGGCGGTGGCCGTACTCATGACTTCCTCCATGTGCGGGTGCTGCCAGGGGGACAGTTGGGGGGTCGACAGCATCCAGGTGGTCTACACCACTCAGTGGTGTAGACCTGTTGTAACACGGTCAAGGCGACATAAGGAACCTGCGATTCCTGTGGGGTCGGCCATAGCGCCGCAAACACGACGAAAGACCCCCGGACCATGGGGTCCGAGGGCCTCGTAGAGGGTATCGCGCGGAGGTTCCGCTTCCGCCCCGGAGCCCGGGGCTCAAACGCCTACGCCTTGGTCTGCTCCGCGTCCAACGCCTTTGCCTCTTCCTCCGGTTCGCGCCCTGGCGTGGGCAGGTCGAACTTATGGATCACGAAGCGGAACAGGGCGTAGTAGACGACCGCGAAGGCCAGGCCGATCGGGATGATCAACCAGGGTTTCGTGGCCAGGCTCCAGTTGATGACGTAGTCGATCAGGCCCGCCGAGAAGCTGAAGCCGTCCTTGACCCCGAGCGCCCAGGTCACCGCCATCGAGACGCCGGTGAGCAGCGCGTGGATCGCGTAGAGCACCGGCGCGATGAACAGGAAGGAGTACTCGATGGGCTCGGTGATGCCGGTGACGAACGACGTCAGGCCGACCGAGAGCATCATGCCGCCGACGACCTTGCGCCGCTCGGGCCGGGCCGCGTGCGTGATCGCCAGGGCCGCCGCGGGCAGCGCGAACATCATGATCGGGAAGAAGCCGGTGGTGAACTGGCCCGCCGTCGGATCCCCGGCGAGGAACCGGTTGATGTCGCCGTGCACCACCGTGCCGTCCGCCTTGGTGTAGTCCCCGAACTGGAACCAGACGAACGTGTTCAGGAACTGGTGCAGGCCGACCGTGAGCAGCGCCCGGTTGGCCACGCCGAAGATGCCCGAGCCCAGCCAGCCGAGGTCCACCAGCCACTTGGAGAAGCTGGTCAGACCGTCACCGATGGGCGGCCAGACCCAGACGCACAGCCCTGCGAAGACGAGCCCGATGAAGGCCATGATGATCGGCACGAGCCGGCGGCCGTTGAAGAAGCCGAGCCAGTCGACGAGCCGCACGCGGTGGTAGCGCTGCCAGAACCAGGCCGCGAGCAACCCCATCACGATGCCGCCGAACACCCCGGGATTCTGGTACGCGGCCTGCGCGGACGTGCCGTCCTCGGCCACGCACACCCCGCTCCACATCCCGGCCCCCGCGAAGTCGGCGCCCGCCGCGCAGTCGTCGGGAAAGGCGCGGAGCACGGCGTAGTAGACGAGGAACCCCGCGACCGCCGCGAGCGCCGTGGAGCCGTCGGCCTTCTTCGCCATGCCGATGGCGACGCCGATGCAGAAGAGCAGCGGCAGGCCGAGCGAGGAGTCGAGGAGCGCGCCGCCCGCCGCCGCGAAGACCTTGGCGACGTTCGTCCAGCCGAGCCCGTCGTCGCCGAAGACGTCCGGCTGGCCGAGCCGGTTCAGGATGCCCGCGGCGGGCAGCACGGCGATGGGCAGCTGCAGGCTGCGGCCCATCTTCTGCAGCCCCTGGAAGAGGCCGTTCCACCACTTCTTCCGCGGTACCGCGGCGGCGTCGGAACTCATCGGCGTTCCTCCCGGAACCAGCCAGGTTTGGCGGTCGTTGAAAACTGGTGTAGACCAGTTGCGGACGGGTACGCGGCACCGCCCCCACAAGGGGCGACACCTTGATCGTCATGATTGAGTACGGCCGCCGTGACCGCCCGCGAAGATGGGCCAACCGTGCGTTACCGTGACAAAGCGGACCTACGGTGTTGAGGCCGCGTCCTTTCACAGCAGGGAGAAACCAATGGCCAGCAAGGCTGAGAAGATCGTCGCCGGGCTCGGTGGCCTCGACAACATCGAAGAGGTCGAGGGCTGCATCACCCGCCTCCGCACGGAGGTCAACGACCCGTCTCTGGTCGACGAGGCCGCCCTGAAGGCCGCGGGCGCGCACGGCGTCGTCAAGATGGGCACGGCGATCCAGGTCGTCATCGGCACGGACGCGGACCCCATCGCGGCGGAGATCGAAGACATGATGTGAGACCGGCTCCCGCTGGTTTTTGAAGGCCCCGCTCCGCTCGACCGGAGCGGGGCCTTCACGCGTGCGCGGATGAAAAGCCCGTCGAGGGGGCACCCCCTGCTCTTTAAGAGCTTGGGGGAGATTGAGGACGAGCGCGCAGCGCGACAAGCCCGAGCCAGGGCAGCCCCGCACGGCACCGCGGCAACCGAGGAACCGCTCAAAGGCTAGGCTCAACGCCATGTCTCGATTCGACGGCCGCACCCCCGAACAGCTCCGCCCCATCACCATCGAGCGCGGCTGGAGCAAGCACGCCGAAGGCTCCGTCCTCGTCTCCTTCGGCGACACCAAGGTCTTCTGCACCGCCTCCGTCACCGAAGGCGTGCCCCGCTGGCGCAAGGGCAGCGGCGAGGGCTGGGTCACCGCCGAGTACTCGATGCTGCCCCGCTCCACCAACACCCGCGGCGACCGCGAGTCCGTCCGCGGCAAGATCGGCGGCCGCACCCACGAGATCTCCCGCCTCATCGGCCGCTCCCTGCGCGCCGTCGTCGACTACAAAGCACTCGGCGAGAACACCATCGTCCTGGACTGCGACGTCCTCCAGGCCGACGGCGGCACCCGCACAGCCGCCATCACCGGCGCCTACGTCGCCCTCGCCGACGCCGTCACCTGGGCCCAGGGCAAGAAGCTCATCAAACCCGGCCGCCAGCCCCTCACCGGCACCGTCAGCGCCGTGTCCGTCGGCATCGTCGGCGGCGTACCCCTGCTCGACCTCGCCTACGAGGAAGACGTCAAGGCCGACACCGACATGAACGTCGTCTGCACCGGCGACGGCCGCTTCGTCGAGGTCCAGGGCACCGCCGAAGCCGAGCCCTTCGCCCGCGACGAACTCAACGCACTCCTCGACCTCGCCGTCGCGGGCTGCGCCGAGCTGACGGCGCTCCAGCGTCAAGCACTGGATTCGGCCAAGTAGCGCGAAGCAGCGCCAAGTACCGCCAAGTAGCGTCAGGCCGAGCCAAGTAGAGGCCGACGCACGGCAGTTCAGTACCTCCCGAGGCAACCGTCCCCCTCATGTCCGGCGTTCTTTGGGGTATGGAGCGTGCGGGCACAACCACGTGCCCGCACACCGCACAACGGGAGGACTCATCCATGGCCGTGCGTCACCGGCGCATCACCGTCGCCATCACCACCGCACTGATAGCCGTCCCGGCGACACTCGGCCTCGTGGCCTGCGACCCCGAGGACGCCGTGGACTGCGTCAAGGCGGCCGACGCCGTCTCCGACGGCGCCGACGCCCTGCGGAAGGCGGCCCAGGACGCGGTCCTGTACCCCGACCGGAATTCCGAGAAGCGGTTCGACAAGATCAGGGACGACCTCGACGACATCCGCAGGGACCACGACGACGACAAGGACATCACCGAGGCCGTCGACGAGATGAAGAAGGCCGTCGACAACGTCGAGGACGCCGTCGACGACGGCGACAAGACCCCCGACCTCAGCCCCGTCGTGGACGCCGCGGGCAAGGTCACCAAGGCCTGCACCAGCTGACGCGGCGGGCGGGCGAGGCGAGGAGACGGCCCGGCGATCACGTCCCGCCGACGGGACCGATACTGGTCCCATGACCCGCCTGATCCTCGCCACCCGCAACGCCGGAAAACTCACCGAACTCAGGGCGATCCTCGCCGACGCGCACCTCGACCACGAGCTCGTCGGCGCGGACGCCTACCCCGACGTCCCCGACGTCAAGGAAACCGGCGTCACCTTCGCCGAGAACGCCCTCCTCAAGGCCCACGCCCTCGCCCGGGCCACCGGCCTGCCCGCCGTCGCCGACGACTCGGGCCTGTGCGTGGACGTACTCGGCGGCGCCCCCGGCATCTTCTCCGCCCGCTGGGCCGGCCGGCACGGCGACGACCGGGCCAACCTGAACCTGCTCCTCGCCCAGCTCGGCGACATCGCCGACGACGCCCACCGCGGCGCCCACTTCTTCTGCGCCGCGGCCCTCGCCCTCCCCGACGGCACCGAACGCGTCGTCGAGGGCCGCCTCCTGGGCACCCTGCGCCACACCCCGTCCGGCACGAACGGCTTCGGCTACGACCCGATCCTCCAGCCCAAGGGCGACACCCGCACGTGCGCCGAGCTCACGGCGGACGAGAAGAACGCGATCAGCCATCGCGGCGAGGCGTTCAGGGCGTTGGTGCCGGTGGTGCGGGAGCTGTTGGGCTGACAGTAATGGCCTGCGAATTCAACTTTCGATTCGCAGGCCATTCATGTGCGGCGGAAGGGATTCGAACCCTCAAGCCCGATCAAGGGCCACAGATCCTAAGTCTGCCGTGTCGCCATTGCACCACCGCCGCGGGCGCTAGCCATGGTACCGGTCAGGCCCTCCCTCTCGACCGCTGCCCTCCTCTGCACCAGGTGCTGGTGATCGCATGGCAGTTCGGGCACAGCAACCGCAGATTCTCCCGCCGGTCGTCGCTCCAGTCGCCGTTGATGTGGTCGATCTCCAGGGTCATGGGCTTCCCGTTCCATTCGGGCGGGGTCCCACACCTGTCGCAACGCTCGGAGACGCCGACCTCGCGCAGGGCGCGGCGGAGCAGGAAGCTCTGGGCTCGGCGTTGGCCGTCGTGCTTGACCAGGATGGCCTCAGCCGTCTTCCTCGGTGTGGTGCCCGGTTTGCCCAGTTGATGCGCCTGGCCGAGGAAATGGGATGTGTCTATTCGTTCCTCGGCGATCCACTCGCGCAGCATGCTCCGCTGCGCTGAGTTGTTCGGCCGCTCAAGGACCCGAAGTGTCCCGGCGATGGACTCGGACTCCGCTACGGCTTTACGGAGAGAGGCCGCATCGGGCCGTGTGTGCCGCCTGGTGCTGCGCTTGCAGCGGCGGAGGTGTGTTACGTCGATTCCGAAATGGTCGAACCGTTTGAACAGGTGGCGGTGGAGGCTCCGGTAGGGTCGCGTCCCCAAGAATGCGACGACCTCTTCGATGGACGAGCAGTTCTCGGCCGCCTTCGTCAGCAGCTCCCGCGTGTAGCGGACCGGCGGCTCCTTCATGATCGCCTCTTCTTGCCGCGCCCCCGGTAAGTGTCCGTGGTCGAGTGGCAGTTGGGACAGAGCATCCGCAGGTTCTCGATCCGGTTGTCGCTCCAGTCGCCGTCGATGTGGTCGACCTCAAGCGGCAGCGGTTCACCCAGCCATTCCGGCCCGATTCCGCACAGCGCGCACCGTTCGACAACACCGAGTTCTGTCATGGCTCGCTTGAGTCGAGTGTTGGGCACACGCCTGGTGGAGTCGACGATCAAGATCTCCGCAGGGGTGCGCCTCCTGCGGATGTCCGGGACCATCTCGGACCGAGCCTGCTTGCTGAAGTGCGACGTGTCGATCCCATACGCCTTGATGCGACGGCTGATGTGCGTGTGATAGCCGCCCACGATCCCGATTTCGAGGTACCGCAGCACGTCGTTCACGCTCTTCGACGCCGCCACCGCAGGCTCCAATACCTCCCGCGTCCACCGCGCCCCGTTCTCCCGCACGAAGTGCGACGTGTCCACGCCCAGCTTCTTCATCCGGTTCCGGATGTACTCGCGGCTCGGCCCCTTCGGATCCACCCCCAACTTCCCCAACGCCTCCGACAACGTCCCCGAAGACGCCGCCGCCTCGGCCAGCCTCTCCCGTGTGTAGGGGCTTGCCCCCATCGGTCCCCTCCGATTCCGGCCACTCGTTCGTGGTCTCGTACGGAGTAACGAACCGACTATCGGACAGTCACGCACGGGATGCGGAGCGTGCGGCTCCGGGCGGGCCGAGGCGTTGGCCGGGGCTAGACGCCCAGATCGCGGATGATCTTGGCCACGTGGCCCGTCGCCTTCACGTTGTAGAAGGCGTGCTCCACCTTGCCGTGCTCGTCGACGACCACCGTCGAGCGGATGACGCCCGTCACCGTCTTGCCGTACAGCTTCTTCTCGCCGAAGGCGCCGTAGGCCTCCAGGGTGGCCTTGGACGGGTCGCCGACCAGGGTGACCTTGAGGTTCTCCTTCTCGCGGAACTTCGCGAGCTTCTCCGGCTTGTCGGGGGACACGCCGATGACGTCGTAGCCCGCGGCCGCGAGCACGTCCAGGTTGTCCGTGAAGTCGCAGGCCTGCTTGGTGCAGCCGGGCGTGAGGGCGGCCGGGTAGAAGTACACGATGACCTTGCGGCCCTTGTGGTCCGCGAGGGAGACCTCCTTGCCGTCGGCGTCGGGCAGGGTGAACGCCGGGGCCGTGTCGCCGGGCGTGAGTCGCTCGCTCATCTCTCGGTCTCCTCGCAGAAGGGGTGGTGACGGTGTCGAGCGTAATGGGGGTGCTGTGGGGTGCGGGGCGGCGGAAGCTGACAGACTGTGGAGCGACCACGTACAGGAACACACCCCACGGAGGCAGCGCGGTGTCGGATGCGGATGCCAGGACCCCTGCGCAGATCGAGGCGGACATCAAGCGCCGGCGCGAGCAGCTCGCCGAGACCCTGGACGAGATCGGGGTACGGGTCCACCCCTCGACGATCGTCGGGGACGCCAAGGCCAAGGTCGCGGCGAAGGTGGACAACACCGTCGGGCGGGCCTACGTCGGGGCGAACCGCTTCGTCTCCGACGTGAAGCGCCAGCTCGTCGCGGACGACGGCGCCCCGCGCCTGGAGCGGATCGTGCCGGTGGCCCTCGTCGTGGTGGGCGTCGTCGGGCTCCTCGCGGTCGGTTCCCGGCGTCGCAAGGGCTGACCCGGGGGCGTACAGGGCGCGCGCGGGCAGGTAGGTTCGGGGCGTGAGCGCCAAGACACATGAATCAAGCAGCCATGACGACAAGCTGCCGATCCGGATGCTGCACGACCGCGTGCTCGTGCGCCAGGACGCCTCCGAGGGCGAGCGGCGCTCCGGCGGCGGCATCCTGATTCCCGCCACGGCGGCCGTGGGCCGTCGGCTCGCGTGGGCCGAGGTGGTCGCGGTCGGGCAGAACGTGCGCACGGTGGAGCCGGGCGACCGGGTTCTCTACGACCCGGAGGACCGGGCCGAGGTCGAGGTGCGGGGCGTGGCGTACGTGCTGATGCGTGAGCGTGATCTGCACGCGGTGGCCGCGGACCGCTTCGAGGGGTCGGAGGACTCGACGGGTCTTTACCTGTAGGGATCCGCAGGGATCTGTTCCGCAGGGATCTGTAGGGATCCGCGGGTGCCCGTACTCGTGGGGCCCGTACGGACGCAGGGGCTGGTGACCGGTGTCACCAGCCCCTTTTGCATGCCCTTTGCTACCGTGGAAGGACCCCGACGAGACGCGCCGTACCGGGACCCGCAAAGACGACGCACCCCCTGAAGTCACGTTTTCGGAGGTGCCGTCATGGCTTGGGTCCTGCTGGTCGTCGCCGGTCTGCTCGAGGTGGGCTGGTCGATCGGGATGAAGTTCACCGAGGGGTTCACCCGCCTGTGGCCGAGTGTGTTCACCGGCGCGGGCATCGTCGCGAGCATGGTGCTGCTGTCGTACGCGGCCAAGTCGCTGCCGATCGGTACGGCGTACGGCGTGTGGGTCGGCATCGGTGCGGCGGGTGCCGCGGTGGTCGGCATGGTCGCCCTCGGCGAGCCGACGACCGCGGCGCGGATCTTCTTCGTGTGTCTGCTGCTCGTGGCCGTCGTCGGCCTGAAGGCGACGAGCGGCCACTGAGTCCGGCGGGAGGCCCGGCCGGGGGTCCGGCCGGGTCCGTCGTCAGTCGCCGCGGGCGCGGCCGTTCGTGCCGGTGGTGAGGCCGCCCAGGGCGCCTGCCGGGCCGCCCTGGTCACCGCCCCCGCCGTCCGCGGTGCCGCCGCCGTCGTCGGTGCCTCCGGTGGGGCCGCCCGTGGGTCCTTGGGTCTGGCCCTGGTCCTGACCCTGGGTCGAGCCCTGGTTCTGGCCCTGTGACTGGCCGCCCTGGTCCTGGCCTCCGGTCGGGCCCTGGTTCTGCCCCTGGGTCTGGCCGCCCTGGTCCTGGCCGTCGGTCTGGCCGCCGTTCGCGGTGCCGCCGTCGGTCTTGCCGGTGTCGTCGTCGCCGCCGGTCGCGCCGCCGGTGTCGTCGCCCTCGTCGGGCTCCTCGGCGGACTGGGACGGGTCGGGGGCGACCGGCTGGTCCGCGCCGGCCTCCAGCTCCAGGTCGAAGTCCTGGACGGCCTTGCCTTCCAGGGCTTCCTTGGTGAACTGGGCCCACACCTTCGCCGGGTAGCCGCCGCCGTTGATGCGCGGCTCGCCGAGCGCCCCGTACAGCGGGGTCTGCGCGGCCGTGTTCGGGTCCTGGCCCATGACCGCGACGACCGTCGCGAGGTCCGGGGTGTAGCCCGCGAACCAGGCCGCCTTGTCGTTCTCGGCGGTGCCGGTCTTGCCGGCCGCGGGACGGCCCGCGGCGAGCGCGTTGGTGCCGGTGCCGGACTCGACGACGCTCTGCAGGATCGACGTCGTCGTGTCCGCGGCCTCGCGGCTGACGGCGGTGCGGGTCTCGCGCTCGGGCAGCGTGACCTCCTGGCCGTCCTTGGTGACCTTCTCGACGATGGTGTACGTGCCGTGCTTGCCGTGGTTGGCGAGCGTCGCGTACGCCTCGGTCATGTCGAGGACGCTGGCCGTGGACGGGCCGAGCGCGATGGACGGGGACGCGGTCAGGTCCGGGGTGTTCTTCGGTACGCCGAGGGCGACCGCGGTGTCCTTGACGTTGTCGGAGCCGACGTCGACGGCCATCTGCGCGTACACGGAGTTGACCGACTTGTCGGTGGCCTCGCGCACGGTGATGTCGCCGTAGTTGACGTCGTCCTCGTTCGCGGGTGCGTACGAGCCGCCGTCCCAGCCCTGGACCGGGCGCCGGTTGTTGCCGTCGTAGACGGTGTTCGGCGTGATGGGGCGGCCGTCCTGCGTGGTCGAGCCGTTCTGCACGGCCGAGGTGAACACGAAGGGTTTGAACGTGGAGCCGACCTGGTAGTCGCGCCGGGTCGCGTTGTTCATGAACTGCTTGGTGTAGTCGATGCCGCCGTACATCGCGACGACTTTGCCGGTCTTCGGGTCCACGGACGCGCCGCCGACCCGCACGTTCCGGTCGATCTTGCGGGCCTTCTTGTCGACCCTCGACATCACCTGGTCCTCGACGGCCTTCACGAAGGCGTCCTGCTTGGGCTTCTGCAGGGTCGTGGTGATGCGGTAGCCGCCCTTGCTGAGGGTGTCCTCGTCGACGATCTTGTTCTGGATGAGGTAGTCCTCGACGGCCTTGACCACGTAGCCGCGCTGGCCGGACAGGCCCGCCGCGCCCTTGGCCTGGTCGGGCATCGGGAACTTCATGCCCTGCCGCTTGGCGGAGTCGAGCCAGCCCTCCTTGACCATGCCGTCGAGGACGTAGTTCCAGCGGGCCATGGCCTTGGGCTTGTTCTCCGGGTGCGTCGCGACGTCGTACGCGTTCGGCGAGTTGAGCAGCGTCGCGAGGTAGGCGCCCTGGGCCGTGGTCAGGTCGTCGACGTCCTTGCCGTAGTACGCCTGGGCCGCGGCCTGCACGCCGTAGGTGTTGCGGCCGAAGTAGCTGGTGTTCAGGTAGCCCTGGAGGATGTCGTCCTTGCTCACCTCGCGGTCCAGCTTGATCGCGATGAAGAACTCCTTCACCTTGCGGGAGACGGTCTGCTCCTGGCCCAGGTAGTAGTTCTTCACGTACTGCTGGGTGATGGTGGAGCCGGACTGCTTGCCCTTGCCGGTGACGGTGTTCCAGGCGGCGCGGAGCATCGCCTTCGGGTCGACGGCGGACTCCCCGTAGAAGTCCCGGTCCTCGGCGGCGAGCGCCGCGTGCTGGACGTGCTTGGGAACCTTCGAAAGGGGGACGTTCTCGCGGTTGACCTCGCCGTCACGGGCGATCTCGGTGCCGTCGGCGTAGGTGTAGACGTTGCTCTGCTTGGTCGCCATGGCGTTGGCGGGCGGGATGTTGACGAGCATGTAGCCCGTCATGAAGGCGCCCACGACCAGCAGGATCAGCAGGATGAAGGAGCCGAGGACCATCCGCCAGGTGGGGATGAGCCGCCGCCAGCCCTTGCGCTTGGGCCGCTTGCGCTTCTTGCCCTTCTTGCCGCCGCCCTCGCCGGGGGCGGTCGCCGGTTCCGCTTCGGCGGGTTCCTCGGGCTCGCGGGGCGCCCAGCCCTGCGGCTCGGCGCCGCCGGACTCGCGGTGCTGGGCGCCGGGGCCTTCGGCGCTCGTGGGCCGGAGGCGTTGGGTGGCGGGCCCGCCTTGAGCGGACGCGGTGCCTCCGGAAGCGGCGGCGGCAGCGCCGACGCCCGCCCCGCCGACGCCCGCCCCGCCGACGCCCGCCCCGCCGACGGCTGCGGCGCCTCCGGCTGCGGCGCCTTTGGCCGCGGTGGCCCCGCGCCGCTGGCCGGCGCGGTCGGTGACCGGGCGGATCTGCTGGGTGGCGGGGTCGGTGGGGGAGCCGTGCGGGGTGGTGGCGCCGGTGGCCCCGGTGGCGCCGTTCCGGGCTCCGGCGGGGCTCTGCGGCCCGGCGCCGCGCCTGGGCTGCGCGTGGCCCGTACGGGGCTGCTCCTGTCCCGTACGGGGTGCTTCCTGTCCCGTACGGGGTGCTTTCTGGCCCGTACGGGGTGCTTTCTGGCCCGTACGGGGAGTCTCGGGGCCCGTGCGGGGTGCTTGGTGACCCGTGCCGGGCTGCTCGTGGTCCCGGATGGGCCGGAACTGCTGGGTCGCGGGGTCGTTCGGCGCGGCGGGGCCGCCGGGGCGCCCGGCGCCTCGCTCGCGTCCGTTCCCGGGGGTGCCCGGTCCTGCGGGCGGGGTGGCCGCGCCGCCGGGGCCGGGGCGTGCGGCTTGCTGGCCGCGTCCGTCGCCGCGGTCGCCGCGCGCGGCGCCGTGCTGCCCGGAGGGGTCGTGCTGAGCGCGGGCCGCGTCTTCGGGGCGTACGCCGCCTCCAGGACGTGCCGCGCCCCCAGGGCGTACCGCATCCTGCCCCTGCCCCGCGCCGGGAGCGCCCGGCCGGGACGCGGGGGCACCCTGCCCCGCGCCGGAGCCGCCCGGCCGCGCACCCGAGCCGTCGCGCCCGGCCGCGCCGGAGCCCGCCCGAGGACCGGAGCCGTCGTATCCGGTGCCCGCGCCCGTGCCGCTGTGCCCGGCGCCCGCGCCCGAGCCCGCCCGAGGACCGGAGCCGTCGTACCCGGAGCCCGGCCGCGCACCCGAGCCCGATCGCGCACCCGAGCCGTAGCCGTCGCGCCCGGCGCCCGAGCCGCTGTGCCCGGCGCCCGAGCCGTCGCGGCCGGTGGCCGAACCGCTGTGGCCGGTGGCCGAACCGCCGTGGCCGACGGCCGAGGCGCCCCGCCCGTCGGTGGCGCCGGTCGCGCCGTCGCCCGGGTGGCCGGTCACGGGCTCGCGTCGCGGGGTCGGGCGGGCAGGGCCGGACCGCGGCGGTCCGTCCTGGGGCGCCGCGGGGTCACCCTGCGGGCCCGCGCCGCGGTGGCGCGGCGAAGCCGCGTCCGCTCCCGGTGCGGCCCCGGACGGCGTGCCCGCAGGGCCTTCGGGGCGGGGCGTGGGACCGTCGGCGGACCCGCGCCCGGGGCCACGCTGCGGCTCGTCGCTGCTCATGTCTCGCGGAACTCCCAGTTCGCGTCGTACATCTCGTACGCCTCATACATCCAGTACGCCTCGTACGACCCATTGCACACCGTCCCGTCGCACCGTGATGACCAGGCACGCGCCGCGCGGCGAAATTGCCTGGCACGGACGGCCCCGATCGCACTAGGCTCCTGCGCTTCGGTCCGCGCCGTGCCCATGAACGGGACGAGGCTCTCTGAGAGGGATGTCCGTGAGAACAGGACGGTTCCGCTTGTACGCGGCCGTCGCCGGAGGAAGTTTCCGGAGATTCGCTACGTACCGGATGGCGACCCTGGCGGGTGTGTTCACCAACACTGTGTTCGGGGTGATCCTGACCTACACCTACATTGCCCTGTGGGACGAGAGACCCGGACTAGGAGGATACGACCAGGCGGAGGCGCTCACGTACGTGTGGCTCGGTCAGGCTCTCCTGATGACGGTCGCGGCGATGGGCGGCGGCTTCGAGGACGAGCTGATGGAGCGCATCCGCACGGGCGATGTCGCCATCGACCTGTACCGGCCCGCCGACCTCCAGGCGTGGTGGCTCGCGGGCGACCTGGGCCGGGCGGTGTTCCACCTGGTGGCGCGGGGTGCGCTGCCCATGGCGTTCGGCGCGGTGTGCTTCGAACTCGCCCTGCCGGGTGACCCGTTGAGGTGGCTGGCCGCGCTGCTCGCGGTGCTGCTCGGGGTGGTGGTCAGCTTCGCCGTGCGCTTCCTCGTGGCGCTGAGCGCCTTCTGGCTCCTGGACGGTGCGGGTGTGGCGCAGATCGCATGGCTGGCGAGCATGTTCTTCTCCGGGATGCTGCTGCCCCTGAACGTGTTCCCGGGCGTCCTCGGCGAGATCGCGCGCGCCCTGCCGTGGTCGGCGCTGCTCCAGGTCCCGGCGGACGTGTTCCTCGGCAAGCACACGGGCGTCGACCTGCTGTGGACGTACGCGTTCCAGGCGGCGTGGGCCGTCGGGCTGCTCGCGGCGGGCCGGCTGCTGCAGGCCGTGGCGACGCGGCGGGTGGTGGTCCAGGGTGGCTGAGCTCGTACGGGAGCGCGTGGAAGAACCAGGGGACGAGCCCGGGAATGCGTCCGGAGCGGAGGAGTCCGGAGCGGAGGAGTCCGTACGGAAGAGTGACCGGCCCGTCGGCCGTGCCGTGGACGGCCTGCGCGCCTATCGGATGATCACCGCGATGTGGATCCGCTCCACGATGGCCTACCGCGCGTCCTTCGTGATGACGGCGCTCGCCAACTTCGTCGCGACCGGCCTGGACTTCGTCGCGATCCTGCTGATGTTCTCGCAGGTGGACGTGCTCGGCGGCTACCGCCTCGGCGAGGTCGCCTTCCTCTACGGCGTGGCCACCACCGCCTTCGGGATCGCCGACCTCGCGATCGGCTCGATGGACCGGCTCGGCCGACGGGTGCGTGACGGCACCCTGGACACCCTCCTCGTGCGCCCCGCGCCGGTGCTCGCGCAGGTGGCCGCCGACCGGTTCGCGCTGCGCAGGCTGGGCCGTGTCACGCAGGGCGTGCTTGTCCTCGGGTACGCGTTCTGGGCCGTCGACATCGACTGGACGCCGCTGAAGGTGCTGCTGCTCCCGGTGATGCTGCTCAGCGGCGCGGGGATCTTCGTGTCCGTCTTCGTCGTGGGCGCGGCCTTCCAGTTCGTGGCGCAGGACGCGTCCGAGGTGCAGAACGCGTTCACGTACGGGGGCAACACGCTGCTCCAGTACCCGCCGTCCGTCTTCGCCAAGGACCTGGTGCGCGGCGTCACGTTCGTCGTGCCGATCGCATTCGTGAACTGGCTGCCGGGCCTGTACGTCCTCGACCGCCCGTATCCGCTCGGCCTGCCGTCCTGGGTCGCCTTCACGCCGCCGCTGGTGGCCGTCGCCTGCTGCGCGCTCGCGGGCCTCGCGTGGCGCGTGGGCCTTCGTTCGTACCGCAGCACAGGGAGCTGAGAACCACCATGGACACCCGCAGGGACGCCCGTACGGACCCGTACGAGGGGCCCGACGCCGACTTCATCGCCCTCGACGGCGTCGAGAAGGTCTTCGACGTACGCAAGAAGACCGGCTTCATGCGCCGCGAGAAGCGGCAGGTGCGGGCCGTCGACGGCATCACCTTCCGGGTGCCGCGCGGCGAGATGGTCGGCTACATCGGGCCGAACGGCGCGGGCAAGTCGACCACGATCAAGATGCTGACCGGCATCCTCACCCCCAGCGGCGGCCGCCTGCGCGTCGCCGGCATCGACCCGTCCCGTGAGCGCACCCGCCTCGCCCACCGCATCGGCGTCGTCTTCGGCCAGCGCACCACGCTCTGGTGGGACCTGCCGCTGATCGACTCGTACCGCCTGATGCACCGCATGTACCGCGTCCCGGACGCCCGCTTCGCCGAGAACCTGGACCGGTGCGTCGAACTCCTCGACCTGGGCGCCCTGCTGGACGTGCCGGTGCGGCAACTGTCGCTCGGGCAGCGGATGCGCGGCGACATCGCGGCGGCGCTCCTGCACGACCCGGAGGTCCTGTACCTGGACGAGCCGACGATCGGCCTCGACGTGGTCAGCAAGGCCAAGGTCCGCACCTTCCTGCGCGACTTGAACGCCGAGTCCGGCACGACGGTGCTCCTGACCACGCACGACCTCACCGACATCGAGCAGCTGTGCAAGCGCGTGATGGTCATCGACCACGGGCGCCTGATGTACGACGGCCCGCTGGCCGGCCTGCACGAGGTGGGCCGCAGCGAGCGCACCCTCGTCGTCGACCTGGAGCGCGAACTGCCGCCCCTGGAGGTCGAGTCGGCGCGTGTGGTGCGGACGGAGGGGCCGCGCCAGTGGCTGGCGTTCCCGGCGGCGCAGTCCGCCGCGCCCCTGGTCTCGTCGATCGCCGAGCGCTATCCGCTGGTCGACCTGTCCGTGCGGGAGCCGGACATCGAGGCGGTGATTGCCAGGATGTACGAGGACAGGCCGACCGCGTAGGCCGGATGGGATGCGGATGGGATGCGGAGGGGACGCGGAGGGGATGAGGGGCCGACCACATAGGCCGATGCCGGGACGACCTCGTAGGCTGCTGGTATGACGGACGCCGAGTCTCCTCAGCCAGCCACCCCGGCCTCCCCGCCGCCGCTCCCCGCTGTCCCCGGCTCGCCGAGCCCCGACCTGCGGGCCTCCGACGCTGACCGCGAGCGGGTCGCCGAGGTCCTGCGGGAGGCGATGGCCGAGGGCCGCCTCGACATGGACGAGTTCAACGAGCGGCTCGACGCGGCCTACCAGGCGCGTACGTACGGTGACTTGGCGCCCTTGACCCAGGACCTGCCGGTGGCGGGCGCGGCCGCGCCCAAGGTGTCCATGGTGAAGCGGTCGTCGGGCGAGGGGTCCGCCGAGATCGACTGGTCGGAGCGGATGGTCGGCGGCGAGCCGTCGTCGACCGGGGCCTTCGCCATCTGGAGCGGCTTCAGCCGCAAGGGCCCCTGGACGGTCGGGCGGCTCTTCACGTCGTTCGCGATGTGGGGCGGCGGCGAGATCGACCTGCGCGAGGCGCGCTTCACGGAACGCGACGTCACCATCCGCTGCTTCACGGTCATGGGCGGCATCGGGGTCGTCGTCCCGCCCGACCTGAGCGTCACCGTCAAGGGCTTCGGTTTCATGGGCGGCTTCGGCGACGACGCCACGGGCGAGGGCACCCCCGGCTCCCCGCGCGTCACGGTCACGGGCTTCGCCCTGATGGGCGGCGTGGGCGTCGAACGCAAGCTCCGCAAGGCCGAGCGCCAGCGCATCAAGGAGGAGCGCCGCAAGGCCAAACTGGAGGCCCGCGAGTCCCGCCGCCTGGCCCACGAGGAGCGCCGCGAACTCCACCACAAGCGGATGCACGAACACCGGCACGGCTCGCACGACCGTCTGCACGACCGCCGCGAGGACTAGCCCCGTCGGTGGGTCAGCCCCCGTCGGTGGGCCAGCCCCTGTCGATGGGGCAGCCCCTGTCGATGGGGCGGCGGGGCGCTAGCCCCCGAACAACCGCGACACCGCATAGATCGCCAGCCCCGCCAGCGACCCCACCACCGTGCCGTTGATGCGGATGAACTGCAGGTCACGGCCGATGTGGGCCTCGATCTTCTTGGAGGTGTGCTCGGCGTCCCAGCTCGCGACGGTGTCGGTGATGAGGGAGGTGATCTCGTTCCGGTACGTCGTCACGACGTACACCGCCGCGCCCTCCACCCAGCCGTCGACCTTCTCCTGCAGGCGGGCGTCCGTCGCCATGCGGGCACCGAGGGAGAGGAGGGCCGCGCGCACGCGCAGCCGCAGCTCGCTGCGCTCGTCCTCGGCCGCCGCGACGATCATCTGGCGGACCGCCGACCAGGCGGAGGCGATCAGGTCCTGGACCTCGCCGCGGGCGAGGACCTCCCGCTTGAGGTGCTCGACCCGCGCCCGCGTGTCCGTGTCGGACTGCAGGTCGGCGGCGAAGTCGGTGAGGAAGCGGTCGAGGGCGCCGCGCGCGGGGTGCTCGGGCATGTCCCGCATCTCGGTGACGAAGCGGAGCAGCTCCTTGTAGACGCGCTCGCCCACCTTCTTGTCGACGAAGCGCGGGGTCCAGCCGGGCGCGCCGCCCTGCACCGCGTCCATCACCTGGTCCGCGTGCGTCACCAGCCAGTCGTGGGCCCGTACGCACACCAGGTCCACGAACCGGCGGTGACCGGCGTCCGCGACGATCTTCTCCAGCATCTTCCCGATGCCGGGCGCGATCTCCTGGGCGTCGGCGCGGCGCGTGATCGCCTCGCCGACGACGGCCTGCACGTCCGAGTCGCGCAGGACCGTGAGCGCGCCGCGCAGGGCGGTGGCGAGCTCGGCGGTCACCCGGTCGGCGTGCTGCGGCTCGGCCAGCCAGGTGCCGAGGCGGCTGCCGATGCCGACGGCACGCAGGCGCTGGCGCACCACGGTCTGGGAGAGGAAGTTCTCGCCGACGAATTCGCCCAGCGATACGCCGAGCTGGTCCTTCTTCTTCGGGATGATCGCGGTGTGCGGGATGGGGATGCCGAGGGGGTGCCGGAAGAGGGCCGTCACCGCGAACCAGTCCGCGAGCGCGCCGACCATGCCCGCCTCGGCCGCCGCGGCCACGTACCCGGTCCAGGCGCCCGCGCCCTGGTGCTGCGCCCACTTCGCGAGGACGTACACGACCGCGACGAACAGGAGCAGCCCCGTCGCGGTGAGCTTCATACGGCGTACGCCGCGCCGCTTCTCCTCGTCGGCGGCGCTGTACGTGAAGCCGGAGGGGGCGTGACGCTCCCCCTCCGCCTCAGCTGTCTCGGCCGCGCGAGGTGTCTCAGCCGCGCGTCGGCTCTCTGTGCGTTCCATCCGTAGCGCCCCGTTTTCGGTCGTTCCTCGTACGCACCTCGTACGCATTGTCCCTTCCGGCGGGCCTTTCCGGCCTCCCACCGAGTCCCATCCGGGTTCCCTCCAGATCGACTCCTGGAACGCTCCATGAGTTCCCGGCGTCCGAGTGGGCAGAGGGGGGCAGTGTCGGTCTCCTCGCGGCCCATGACGCATCATGGGGTCTTCACACCGGAGCCTCGGGCTCCCCCTGCCCGAGGAGAAAACGCCCGCATGACCAAGCGTCACGGTTATGCACTGCTGGCCGCTGTACTCGCGGTCATCGTCGTGGTCTCGGCCGCCATATACCTCGGCGTCACGGGCGCCGACGACGCGGATGACCAGGTCGGCGCCAGCCCTCGCGCCCCCCGCAACTCCGCGGCCCCCGCCTCGGCCGGCACCTGGGTCGGCACCTGGTCCGCGTCCCCGGCCGGCGCGGAGCCCGGCACCGCGGCGGACGGCATGGCGGGCCGTTCCGTACGCAACGTCGTGCACACCAGCGTCGGCGGCGACAGCGCCCGCGTCACCCTGTCGAACCTGTACGGCAAGCAGCCGCTCAGCATCACGCGCGCCTCCGTCGCCGTGGCGGCCGCGTCGAACACGCCCGCCGCAGCCGCGGGCACCCTGCGCCGCCTCACCTTCGGCGGCGACACGGCCGTCGTCGTCCCGCCCGGCGGGCAGGTCGTCTCCGACCCGGCGCGCCTGCGGGTCCCGCACGACGCCGACCTGCTGATCACCACGTACTCGCCCACCCCGTCCGGCCCGGTGACCTACCACCCGCACGCCCGCCAGATCTCGTACGTGGCCGACGGCGACCGGACCGAGGACGCGACGGGCCACACGTACTACGAGCAGAGCCCGTACTGGCGCTACGTCTCCGCCGTCGACGTCCTGAGCAGCGAGACGGACGGCACGGTCGTCGTCATGGGCGACTCCATCACCGACGGCATCACGTCCAGCATGGGCACCAACCGCCGCTGGACCGACGTGCTCGCCGACCGGCTCCGCGAGGAGTCCGACGCGCCGCGCTACAGCGTCGTGAACCAGGGCATCAGCGGCAACCGCGTCCTGTCCGACGGCAGGCCCGGTACCCCCGCGGGCAACCCGAGCGGGCTCTCCCGCTTCGACCGCGACGTCCTGAACCGCACCGGCGTCAAGACCGTCGTCGTCGCCCTCGGCATCAACGACATCCTGCGCAACCAGGAGACCGACGCCGACCGCATCACCGACGGCCTGCGCGAGCTGACCCGCCAGGCCCACGCCCGCGGCCTGCGCGTCGTCGGCGCGACGCTCATGCCGTTCGGCGGCCACCGCGGGTACACCCCCGCCCTGGAGGCGGTGCGCCAGGACGTCAACGCGCAGATCCGGTCCGGCAAGGTCTTCGACGAGGTCACGGACTTCGACAAGGCCCTGCGCGACCCGTACGACCCGCGCAGGCTCCTCGACCGCTACGACTCGGGCGACCACCTGCACCCGAGCGACGCCGGGTTCCGCAGGATGGCGGAGCGGTTCGACCTGGCGGAGCTGAAGGGGGCGGGGTCGGCCGAGCTCTGACGGCGCCGCCCCCCGGGTTGCCTACCGCTCCCGTCGCTCCACGACGACCCATGAGGCGACCCCCACCGCACTGGCCACCCCGAGGACCGCGGGCCAGGCGCCGACCTTCTTGGCGAGCGGGTGCGAGCCCGCGAAGGCGGCGACGTACGCGGTGCTGAGCGCGGCGGCGGTCCTGCCTCCCGCCCGCTGCTGCCACTGCCGCGCGGCGACGGCGCCCGCGGCGGCGAGCACGGCGCCGCCGAGCGGCCGCTTCTTGGTGAAGCGGGCGACGGCGTACCCGCCGACGATCCCCCCGACGGCCACCGCTGCCGCAGGTACCCGCACCTTCGCCTTCGCCATGTCTGCCTCGCTTCCGCACTGCCCAGGGACGGCCCGGCCCATGGGGGACCGGACCCATGGCCCGAGGGTAACTGGCGGCTATTCCTTGGCGTACGGCCGCACTCGCTCCCCACAGTGCGAGGGTGCCGAACCCCCCCCGAGCTCTACATAGCCGTCGACGTGGAGGCGGACGGCCCCCTGCCGGTCCCGTACAGCATGCTCTCCCTGGGAATGGCGGTAGCAGGCCACCCCGACCTCACCATCTACACCGAACTCCGCCCCATCTCCGACGACTTCGTCCCCAGGCCCTGGCCGTCTCCGGCCTCGACCGCGACCGCCTCCTCCGCGAGGTCCCACCCGCCGAAACCGCCATGCGGGACGCGGCCCACTGGGTCAACGCCCTGCGCAAGACCGGCCGCCCCGTCTTCCTCGCGGCCCCCGCGGAGGAGCTGGCGCGGGTGTTTGAGGCGGTGCTCTCCAGCCGGCCCGAGCAGCCTCGCCCCACCTGAACGGCTACACCGAGGCGACGAATCTGGACCACGTGTCCGAGCGGACCGCGAGATGACCCTCGCCGCGGCGCTTCGAGTCACGTATGCGTACGGCGTCGCGCGTGATCGCTACCTCCACGCACTCCGTCGCGTTGCCCCCGCTGTAGGACGACTTGAACCAGGCGCATTCAGGGACCGAGCGGGTGTGGTCGTGCATCACAGCTCCTTGCGGACTCGTTGGATCAGCACGGAGGAGGCCTCCATGTCCAACGCTTGTGCGCGCAGGTAGTCGAACGCAAGTCTGTATCGCTTCAGTTCCTCGTCCTTTTCCAGGAAGAGCGAGCCCGTGTGGTAGTCGACGTACACGACGTCGAGGGACGGTTCGGCCCCGCCGATGATGACGAAGCTCCCGAGGGCGGCGCAGTGGGCGCCCTTGGAGAACGGCAGTATCTGGAGCGTGACGTGCGGCGCTTCATTGGCTTCCAGCAGCCGCCCGAGCTGCTCCTTCATGACGGAGGGCGAGCCCATGACACGACGGATCACGGACTCGTCGAGGACGGCCCACAGGTGCGGCGGCTCGGGACGGCTCAGAATCTCCTGCCGCTTCATACGGATGTCCACGAGCCGCTCGATCTCCGCCGAGGCCAGCTGCACCTCGTTGGCCTGCTGCAAGGCCGTGCTGTACGCGCGGGTCTGCAGCAGCCCCGGAACGTAGACGCAGGCGAAGTGATCCTCGCGAACGGCCTCGTCCTCCAGCGTGAGCAGGAGATTCATGCTCTCTGGAATCGAGTCGGCGACGGAGCTCCACCAGCCCTGCTGCTTGGCGTCCTTGGCGAGGTTGACGAGAGCGTTCCGCTCGGCGTCGCTGGCGTCGTACGCACGGCAAAGCGCCTCAACGACAAGCCACTTGACGGGACCTTCGCGGGTCTCGTACCGGCTCACCGTCGCCTTGGAGACCCCGACGTGCACTCCGGCTTCCTCGAGCGTGAGCCCTTTGCGGGAGCGCAACTTGCGCAGAGTCGCACCTAGTTGGCGGCGGCGAGTGGTGGCTCTCGCTGGCACGTCGGATACCTCCTCGGGCTGGGCGGACTTCCTGCTGCCCGGCCGCAGACAGGTTATGCGGGGCGGCAGTTGGGGCCGCTCGGATTCACTCGATGGATTCTCGTGAGAAGTTACATGGCGAGACTTCTCTGTGCCATGCTCGGCGCCAGGAAGGCTACGCAGCGTCGCCGCGCGGTCGCGGTGGGCGCAGCGCTGGCGTGGCCGGGAGGGAGTCTTGCCATGTCTTTCTCTGAGCGGAGCGCGGGCCGTCTTCGGTGCGTCGTACCGTTCGAGGCCGTGCCGGCGGAGCTGAGAGTGCTGCGCGCGGAGGTCCGCTGTGCGCTCGGTCGCTGGGGCGCGGCCGCTGTTTCGCCGGAAGTTGAGCTCACGGTCACAGAGCTGGCGACGAACATCATCAAGCACGTGGGGGAGGGGACGGCCGCGACGCTCGTGCTGGAGCCGAGGGGGGACCGGCTCCGAGTGGAGCTCCACGACAAGAGCCACGTCCGGCCGGTACTCGGCTCTGGAGGCTGCGACGAAGAGTGCGGCAGAGGGCTGCACCTGCTCACGGCCATGAGCCTGGACTGGGGCACTCTGCTAACGGCCAGCGGCAAGGCGGTGTGGTGCGATATCTCTCTGGCGCCCGCGCGGCACTGTGCTCGGGTTCAGCGGGCCGCGGCGGTGCTCGCCGAGTACCGGCGGGCAGCCGGAGCCGACTCCGTGGTCGTGCCGACGTACGCGGCGCTGGAGGCCTCGGTCACTGACACGATCGCGGACTTGCTCCACTGGCTCGCGGTCCAGGGCGGCGACCCGGACGACGTGCTGGACCAGGCGCAGATCCGTTACGGGGCGGCGTGAGGGCTGGCCGAGGCGGATCCGCGGATCATGGCCCGTAAATCACTGGGGGTGCGCCAGGATTCTCCGGGACGGTTTCTGTGGCACATGCGGTGACAGTGGACGCACAGGTAGACGAGGTCGTCGAGTCGTTACTGTCACCGAGGCCGCCCGATCAGATGTCATGAAAGGTGTCGTCCGAGCGGGCAGGGCCTTCCTGGCGGGTCAGCCTCGCAAGTAAGTGTGGATCGACGCGGCGATGGCCGTGCCGAGGGGGATGGGTACAGCGTTACCAATCTGCCGGGCGATATCAGTTTTCGAGCCGCACCACCGATATCCGAGAGGGAATCCCTGGATTCGCGCGGCCTCGTAGTGGGTGATCGGACGGGGAGCTGTCGGATGGAGATAGCGACCCTTCTCGGGTTTGAAGAACTCGGTCCGGATGGTAACTGAGGGATCTCCTTTGCGGAGCCTTCCCATCACATCACCGGAGCCGGTGTTGTGATTGTCCCAGCTCTCAGTAGAGAGGTATTCAACTGAGGTCTTCACTCCCGAAGGGTTCGGGTTATCGAAGATCTGAATAACGCCATGGGTGTTGATTGTGTACCACTTTCCGCGTAGATCCTTGCGATTTCCACCCTCGGGGATGGCAAGGTATCGGGCCCTCGAAAGTGGCTCTGGGTTGCGGCCGAAATGCAGATCTCGGGTGATGAAAATGCCCGGGATGACGGCATCGATCTCGGCGACATGCTCCTTGCTGTCCGGTAGCTCGGTGCCTCGGATCGGTAGTTGTGACGATTCTTCGAACACGCTGTCCACAGCCTGCCAGTACAAGATGCCCGCATCGATCCTATCGAGAGGTCGAGTGGAGAATCCAGGACTGTGTTTCGGGCGCCGAGTGTGGGTGGCATTCGGATACGTCATATTGCGTCCGTTGTCCACGTCGCGGCGTACGCCGATGACGATGGCTCGCCGACGTGCTTGAGCTGCACCATAATCGGCCGCATTGAGGAGGTAGCGCCTGTTCTTCTTTTCTGGCGAGTCCGTCGGTGCATGGCCGGGAGGATCGACGAGTCGGTATTCCTCCAGGAGGCCGCCCTCGTTCACCTGGCTGAGCAGGTTATGGAACTCGTCCGATTTGAGGAAGCGGTCGACGTTCTCGATCACGAAGACCTTGGGGCGGATCTTGGCCACAATGCGGACGTAGTCTTCCCACAGACGGTTTCGTTCGCTGCCCTTCTTCTCGCGATTCAACGCCGAGAAGCCTTGACAGGGAGGGCCGCCCACCACCACGTCCGCGTGGAGTGCTTCCGGCGTGGGATCCCACTCCTCGATGTCGCCGACATGGACACGGGAGGGCGGAATGCTCTTGTCCGGCCTGATGTGTCCGAAGTTCACGGCGTACGTAGCGGCGGCCGCGGCGTCATGCTCCACTGCCGCGATGCTGTGAAATACAGGACCGTTGTTCTGTGCCCCGTCCGGGCGGAACGCATGGAACCCCTGGGTAAAGCCGCCGCATCCGGCAAAAAGATCTACAACTGTGATGGGTGCGGGTTCGAGGGGACGGGGCATGCGCATGAGGCGATCTTAGCCGTGCAGGGCGGCCGCGATGGCACGCCCGACAGTGGTTGCGACGGGGGGAGGCATGGCGTGACCAATCTGGCGATACCGCGATGTCTTTCCACCAAAGAACTGCCAGTCTGCGGGGATCGCCTGGATCGCTGCGGCTTGGTCCACGGTGAGCTTGGGGAGCTCGTCAGCAGGGAAGTCCGCGTCCGGTGGTTCGTTGCCGAGGCTGTTGCCGTTCACGCCGAGCGCGGCCCATGCCTTCTTGCTGCCGGTCGGACCGAGGTCTGCTCCGCCACGTCGTTCGGAACCCCCGACGAGGGCAGGAGCGATGTGGTCGGCACCCTTGATCCAGCGTTCTGCACCGGGCCAACCGTTCGCGGACATCGAAGGGCCGAGCACTTGGCCGACTGTAGGCGGAGGCTGGTCTGCTGGCTCGGGCCAGGAGAACCGTGAGAAGTACGGGTCCCGCAGGCCCACCAGGAAGCCGCTTCTGCGGTTCTGCGGCACGCCGAAGTCTGCGGCGTTGAGAACCTTCCAACTCGAGTGATAGCCAGCCTCTCCGAGCTCGGTCTCGATCCATGAACGATCGGGGCCGAAGTCAGGGCTCTCGACCAGGTCCGGGACATTCTCCAGAAGTACGGCCTTCGGCCCGATGGTGCGTGTCAACCCGATCACAGCCCTGAGGACCTTGCGTTCCTCCGTGTCCTCAGTGCGCCCTACAGTGGCCGAGGACCTGACCCGAGGAAGGCCACCACTGACTAGATCAACCCCGAAGACATCTGGGCACATGCTCGGATGGAAGTCCATGACGTCTATGCAAACGACGTTCCATTCGGACCTGTTGAGATCGATCGTGAAGCAGGCGTCGGCCTTGCTGTCGATGAGGATGACCGGATCGAACCCGGCGCGCTCAAGCCCCAACGCCTGGGCTCCGGCTCCGGCGCAGATCTCGACTGAGCGCAACCGGTGGGAGTTGCTCGGACCCACCGGCGTCACTTGAGGTACGGGCGACTCTCCCTGCGGCGGCGCGCTCATGGAAGGCTCGTTACTGATGGCGCTCTGGTGCGGGCCGTGATCGTGCTCCGCGGTGGCGGTTGGAGTGGGCGAGGAACTCGGACGCTGGGCATCGACGGACTCTTGGGCGACCGCACACAACTCCTCGTCCAAGGCGTTGCCCTCGATGCCATCGAAGAGTACGAACGGGGCGAGCCGCAGCAGCCTTTTGAGGAAGTCGCGGAGGGTCTCCCGCTCGTTCAGTCCGGTCAGGTCGAGATCCTTCCAGACGCGAAGGATGGCCCGGACCATGTGAGGGCTTCCGCCGAGAGCGGCACGGCGCGCATAGATCTGGTCGAATGCAGCTTCCCCGAGGATCTTCAAGGCGCTGTACGGTTCGGGGTCGCCCGAGGAACGCACAAGCTGGGCTCGCCACCACAGCCGGCCGAAGACATGTCGGGTGAGATCCGTACCGAGGACACGGTCCCGGGGCGGCTGTGGGTACCGCCAGAAGGCGACATCTGGAAGCAGGACCAGTGAGAGGAACGCCCAGACATCCCGGGAGGCGGCCTCAGCCGGGACCATGCCCATCTCGGCGTGCAGCAGAGCAGCGAGTCGAAGGTCGAACTCGGCGTTGCGTGCGCGGTCCGAGTCGTTGGGGAAACCAGCCTGCGTGGCGAGGTCAAGTACGCCTTCGCGCAGTTCCCGGAGCTGTGCGGTGGAGATCCGGTCGCCACCGGTGGCCACGTACACGGCCGACTTATGACTCGTGGTTGAGCGGTCGGTCAGGTCGGCGATCGGCAGATGCCGGTACTCCTCGAAGAGAGGTTTGGCCTGAGCGGTGAGCAACCGGGGGTAGAGGAAGCTCATCATGACACCTCGAACATCTTGACGGCCGCCTGAAGGTCCGAGGCGAACAAGGCGGGTGACTGCCGTTGACGCAGCCGGACATCAGTAATCGTCTGCCCTGGGAATAGTTGGTTGAACAGAGTGACCAGGGTGGCGCCCAGCGATCCGTCAGGGAAGGTGGAATCCTCAGCGAAATCTTCGTTGCCGAGTGCGTGCTCGATCATGATCCGGGCGGCGTCCGCATACACCACGGAGAGCACGATCCGGTCCACCGGGCGTGGTTTGCCCGCGTTCTCGAAAGCAGCGGCGGTGACGGTGTTGCGCTCGTTGACGAGCAACAGCAGGGATCCCATAGTGGCGCTCTCCAAGCCCCCGCTGATCTGTAGGTGCCAGGCGGCGTTACCAGGGAAGGACGTCCGGTCGAAGTCGATCACAGCCATGGGGAACTGTGGCGCATCACCTTGGAGGCGCAGGGACTCCCGATCACTCCACAACACGGAGCCCGCCCGACGAGGCGAGGAGGGGCGTGCGTTGTTACGCCGTTCGGCCAGGACGAGAGCCGTGTCGAGAAGCAGTAGACCGCCCAGGTCGGCTCCCCGCAGTCGTATGTCCAACCTCACCGTGGTGGTGCCTGCTGCGGACAGACGCACATGTTGTGCGGGTCCGCTGAGGTTGGAGCCCGTGGCCGTCCACACGGCTGCGAGGGTGAGTGGCGCATCGGTCGGCAGTCCCGACTGAGAACGCGTTCGATCAAGGTCAACCTGGATGGTCCTGCGTAGATGCAGGTCCATCTGGTAGTCCCAGTCCGGCAGAGCCTCGGGCATGGCCATGTCGCCGTCCTCGGTAACCAGCAACCATCCCTCGGCGGCAACCACGTCCTCCGACGGGCTGCGGTAAGGAAGAACGCGCCGGGTCACTGGTTCCTCACTGCCTCGACCTTGATCCCGATCTCGGTCATGGTGTCTGGGGCCGGACGTACCACAGCGCGCCAGACAGAGTCGAGTCCGCCCTCGATCACGCAGGCTTCGGAGTCGTACAGCTGACCGTCGCTGTCCTCCCAGCCGACGAGCACGGGCATGCTCGCTCCGATGGGCGGATCCGTCTCGCGCCCACCAGTGCCGGGGAGCGTAACGGCCAGGTCGATGCGGACCCGCTGGAGGCCGGGTACCGGCAGTCGGAACTCCTGGATCAGCACTGTGCTGGCACCACGATCGTCGTAGTAGGCATCACCGACGTACTGCACGCGTGGCCGACGGCGTGGCGTGCCAAGCTCACTGCTTCCCGACTCATTCGCGAACGGGCGCTGGCCGGTATTGAGACCGAGCGGACCGGCAGGCCCGTCAGAGGAGCGCTGTCCCGCGTCGGTCTGCACCGCTGTCGGAGCGGAGCGCCCCAGTTCACGAGATGTAGCCGCTTCCACGTCATCCGCCCTTGAAGTGCGCGTGGCGGTGCTGCCCGGCCTGGAATAGGCGGTGGCACCACCAATACCCCAGGCTCCCCCCACCAATCCGGAGAATAGTGAGCTGGCCGCTCCCAGAGCGACATTGCTGGCTCCTGGCCGGGCGACACCTCCGAGGGAGAGCAGGCCGTCCAACGATTCGGTGATACGCCGGAATGTCGTGTGCACGAATGTGCTCTCGGGTCTTTCAAGTGACTGTGGATTCCAGGCGTCGTGCGTAGGCGGTTCAGCCTTCGCGTAGATCTCATCCATGGCTTCGTCGGCCCGGAAGACCCCTGCGTACCCCTGATGCGCACTCGGAGGCTTCGGCCCCGGCCGGTACGTGACGACGAGTTCCGCGGGACGCATCAAACACACGTGATGGACGATGTGCTCGATGTCGAGCATGCGCGAGGCGCGGCTCGGATCCAACGGTGGCGTGAGCCGCTTCACCAGACCCAGGCGTCCCAAGTGCCGCTTGGGCTTCAGACATTGCAGGTCGATGCCGTCCGGGCCGCTCATCGCCTCGTAGGCGGCAACGAACATGTTGAGCGGTCGGGTTTCCTGCGGATCGGGAACGCGATGTTCGAGGCCGTCGCAGGTGACGGAGAAGCGCATGGAGGGTGCGTTTCCGCCCCTGGAGAGCATCTTGGGCCAGAGATGCCAGGCGATGGTCTCGGCCAGGTAGTCGGCTGCCGCAGGCGGTGCGAGCTCGTCCAGATTCGGGTCGACGACGACGATGGTCGTCCCGGTCTCCTCGGAGCCGAAGGGCTTGAGACCAAGGCGCTGGGCCATGGCCTCCGCATCCCGGTCGATCAGGGGTTCCACGACTTCCCCTGAGTTGTCGCCCCACCAGTGCCGACCGGTGTAGCGACGATCCCCATCAGGCTCTGCCGCCACATAGCTCTTCCATAGGGCACAGCCGATGAGCCGGGTTTCGTAGCTTCCCTGCGCGGTGCGGCACTGCGAGTGGACGAGGACGGTTCCGGGCCGGGACAGAAGATAGAAAATGCCCTTGCCGAAGCCGTAAGTGCCGCCGCCCAGTGCAATGTCGCGCGGTTCGCCGATGTTCCGGATGAAGGACACGAAGTCCCGGTCGGCCTCGACGGCATCGTCGGCGCGAGTGGGGCCCCCGAGCCCTCGCGTGCCTCGGTCGGAGACGGCAAGTACCTGCACCGAGCCGCGTTGGAGCGAGTCGCGCAGCGGGAAGTTCTCCGCGCCGGTGGGGGCACCGTCGAGCAGCAATTCCCGCCACGCTCTGGCGTGAGCCGGGCCCACCGTCCACACATCGATGGAGTAGTCGACTGGAGCGGACGATGGCACCACCCGGGCGTCCCAGCTGTTTTGAGCCGACTCGCGTACCAGGATGGTGAGGAGGTCGAGTTCCGGACGCCCGAGTTGGTTCCGAATCCCCTCTGCCGCGCTCGCGCCTTCGGGAGGGTAAGGCTGGGAGAACCAGCTGGGCGCCGTCACACGGGCTCCTGGATCAGTTTGTCGATCGTTCTGGAGACCTCCCCGGGGGCGAGGGGAGCAGGCACCTCACCGGACAGGTCGATGGTGTATTCGACGTCGGTGACCGAAATAGGTACACCTGCTGCAACAAGAGCTCGGCCAGTCAGCCCAGGGAAGTTGGCATCGACCTGGTACCACCTCTCCTCCTCGATGACGAAGCGCACGTCGCGGTAGCGGGCGGCGTCCTCGGGGTGGTATCCGGCGCCTGCGAGCAGTTGCAAGAGCGCGCCCTCGTCGTCGCACAGTCGTAGGGCCTGCTCGATCGACTCCACGAGACCTGTGCCGTCACCGTTCACGTTTGTGTGTCGCAGACGAAACCAGGCAAGGCAGAGGAATCCATTCTCTGGAACTTCGAGTTGATCGAGTCCATGTATCCGTGGCCTTCGACCATCGTCAACCGTACTGCACTTCACCTCGATGGCGGTGGTGCCGGCAGAGAAGTCGTGGCGGTACTTCTCGGGGCCACGCCAGCACCGGTGCGCACTCGAGTCCTTCGCGATAAGTCGGTTGAGTACCATCAACTCACCGAAAAGACCCGCGAGTTGCTCGGGTCCCAACGGGTCACCCTGGCTTCGGAAGAGAGCCTTCCAACGGTCGAGAGCGCGGTACAACGCCTTGGTCGGGTTCTGCGGTAGCTCTCTGGCCTGGTCCAGCACGTCCACGCACAGCTCCGTGAACAGGTCGTTGAGGTCTTCGCGCAGGCAGGTGAGATCGGCATAGGTCTGATAGCTGTCCGCACCCTCAAGGGGGCGCTTGCGCAACAGCAGAGCGGGTCCGTTCAGACCGGGGCGGATCTTGCGGTGGGAAGGGATCGGCACCAGGACGTGCCGATGTCTGTCGTGATCGACTGCCACTACCAACGGGCCGTGTTCGGCGACGACGGGGAGTTCGGAGACCCGCAGTCGACGTTCGTCAGTGGTCTGCTCTTCCTCAAGTCTGGTCCAGTGCTCCTCGACGGCCTTGCGGAGCGTGTCATCTCTCATTCGTCCTCGCTGTCGAGGAGGCTGAAGTCCTCATCTTCGATCGATACGTTGGACAGGTCGGCGGAGATGTACTTGCGTACCTCGCTGTCTTCCCCCTGCGGCTCAGGGAAGACCAAGCCGACACCGATCACATGCTCCTCTGCATTCAAAGGGGCGCGCAACTGTTTCTTTCTCGGGTTGTTCGACGGAATCGGCTCGGACATTTTGTCGATCGGGTACAGAACCAGCAGACCGACGTTCGGGAGCTGGGCTCGTCGCTCGCTCACGATGGCCTTCTCCGTCAGCTTTGATGTGTCCCCGGGAAGGTCCACAGTTGCGTCCCGGCGGCTCATCAGTGTCTTGATGTCGGCGAAGTCCTCGGTAGGATTCTCGATCTTGATTCGGGCGCGGATGTTCCGTCCGACGGCCACGCCGGGGGCGAAGGTGAAGTCGTCCCTCTTGGGGTTGCCGACGATAGCAATGTTCCACCGGCCGAGCGAACCGGATGCAGCAACTCGCTTCTGAATGTATTTGATGATCAGGTCAGGATCGTTCTCCGGGGATTTTTCGTGGAACTGGTAATTTGACAGGAAGTCGATGATGAAGTTGTGCGGGACGGATCGGAACACATAGCGGCCCTCCGTCGGGCGCGAATCCGTCCTGACCGCATTCGCGACGGCGGATCTGACCAGGGTGCAGGCGGCATCGATGTTTTCGCCCAGCCAGTCCCTGTTGGTGTGAAAGTAGTGGGTCTGGACCCGCTTCCCGCCGTATGAAGATGCCGCAGTGACGGCGTTGCGCATCTTGGCAGCGGCGGTCACGCGCAAGGCGGGGTGGGTGCGCAGTCGGACGGCAAAGGTGCGGGGAGTCTCGTCCTCGGTCATGTAGACGTCGATGTCGCGCCGCATCTCGGTCTCGACTGTGGCGAGGTGCCGGAACCACCCGGCCAACTCGTCGGTCATCCAGATCCGCGGCAGGTCGGCGTAGCCGTTCCTGAAGCCGAACCAACGCCCCATCTGCAGCAGTGTGTCGTATGCCGAGACGGCGCGGACGAAGTAGCTGACCGACAGACCTTCGAGTGTCAGTCCCCGGGAGAGGGTGTTGCCGCCCACGGCGATGGCCACGACCGGGCCGTTCTCGTAATCGAGACGGTCCTCGCTGCTGGAGTTGTCCATGATGACTCGACAACTGTCGAGGACTCCCGGCAACTCGGGCAACAATTCCTCGAACGACACCTTCGTCTCGCTGAAGTCCTCGGCAGGGACGCGGTCGGCCTCCTCCTCCCATGAATTGCGCAACCGGGAGAGGAACCCGGTGTCCGTCAGAGACTGCGCCGACCGGTTGCGTAGATGCTCCAAAGGCCTCTTGAAGCTGTTGTGCACCGAGGTGTTGACGCTGGTGTGGATCAGCATCGTGCTGTGCGGGTTGCCGGTGCCTCTCACCCGTCGTGCCGCTGTGACCAGCCAGAAATATTCGACAGCCTTGCGGAGAGTGTCGGTGATGATCGGCTCGAAGCCCTCGACGTCGGCCCTCGCCGCGGGGCGTACACACGGCACGTCGTCCTGGGGAATCGAGCGAATCATGTCGTAGCCGTCGTCGAGCTGTTCAGGGTCCTCATCGTCGAGCGCGTAACGCCCGAAGAGGACCTCGGTGCCGAAGTGCCCTTCGGGTTTGGGGAGGTTGACGATGAAATCCTGGGGGTAAAGGTCCTCGGAGCTCGGGTCGATGAGCAAGTTCGCGAACGGTGAGGCGGTGTACCCGACGTAGGCGGATTTGGGTAGGCTGCCCATAATGCTGAGGATTAGCGGGTTGATCGATTTCGTCGCTACGGTGGCCTGATCCGCCTCGTCGTCGATGATCAGGGCTGGGCAGTCCTCAAGGTAGTTCGATGCCTTCGTGAGCCATCGAGTCAGTTTGCGCAGTACCGTCGCGTTCTTCTTCACCACGCACAGCACGTGGGTTTTATTGTTCTTCCCGAAGTACGAAGCCGGGTTTTCCTGCGGAGTGAAGTCCTTGTCGAGGCCGGTCAACTGGGACCACATCGTGGGGTTCTGCTCGACGAGCTGCTGCACCAGTCGGGCCTGGGTCTGGCGGCGGAGGCCGTTGTGGATGCCGGCCAGCACGATGAAGAGTTTGTAGCCGCGGTCGGCAGCCTTGGCCATGACTGAGGTGAAGTTCGTGGTCTTGCCGGACTGCACATACCCGACGACAAGGCCTCGGGTGGAGAACGCTTTCTCCTTCGGGTGGTTCAGTAGCGAGACGATACGGGTCGAGGAATCGTCGAGATTCTTGATCGCGGGATCTTGGGGCCAGCCGTCCTTGTGGAGTAGATCCACAATCGCTGGCCAGCATTTGTCCTTGGGTTGCGGGCCCGTGTACCAGGTGTCGCGATTACCCAGGACCACCGCGTGCGGCTCTTCGAGCTCTTTGATCCGGATGGTCTGTTGAACGTGCCGTTCGCGGATCTGCTCGATGATGTCGGGACTGATTCCGAACTGTTCCAGCCGCTTGACCGACTCGGCAGGGGGGAACTTGTCCAGGATTGCCTTGAATGTGTCATACATTCCGTCGAACTCGTCGGTCATGGGAGGCGACCATTCCCCTTGATCTCGTTCACTGAAGTCAACCGAACCGCGGTGATCCGCTGCTTGCGTGGATTCGCTCCGCAAGCGGCACGGGCCCCTAGGGCACAAGGAGGCGTCTGTATCGGTGCGGACGCACCCTCTTATGCAATGTCTACACACTATTGGGTGTAGGCGGGCGCTGATGTGCGATACGGGTCACGATTGGCGATTGAGTTTCGCACCCTCGGGTCTCTACGAGGGGGGTGACCGCCTGGAGATCACGACGGCCGCGACCTGGTCCGCGACCTCCTCCGCGGACTCGTGCTCCCAGAACCTCAGCACTGTCCAGCCTTCGGAGCGTAGATGGCTGGTGGTTTCGCGATCTCGCGTCATGTTCCGGTCAAGTTTCGAGCGCCACCAATGCGCATTCGCTCGAGGGCTCGTGGCGTGTTCGGGGCAGCCATGCCAGAAGCAGCCGTCGAGGAACACGGCGATCCGCAGCTTTCCAAAGGTGATGTCCATGGTCCGGCGAGGCATGCCCGCGACAGGGACGTGCACCCGATATCGCAGCCCCCTACTGTGCAGTAGTCGACGCACGGCCATCTCTTGCGCTGTGTCGCGGGACGCTTGACGGCTCATACGTGCGGCAACAGCCGGGGACGAGGCGGTCGGGGACATGGCATCAGTATGGGTTGGGTGACGTGGATCTCGCGAGCTGGGATCTGCGTCACTTGGGCGGGTTCGGTGACCGGCTCAGGGGGCGAGGGAACTGCTGTTCAGACGCCTTCGCCGTGGCACGCCATGTATGCCTGCTGTGACCCGCACCAGCATGCGGAATTCCGCTCCGGCGGCCACCCCACCGCCCGCCCCCGTGCCGCCAGCGTCGTCGCGTACTGGGGGAGCAGTGTCACGTCCGACGGTGACGCGCCCTCCGACGCTGCGAAGGCCTCGTATGACGGGACCGTTCCCGTGACGATGCCCAGGTTGGGGGTACCGGAGGCGGAGAGTTCGCGTAGCGATGCTTCTATCGTCGACAGGTGGGTCTCGTGGGAGGGGTACTCCGTCGACAGGTCCGGGTACGCCGTCAGGAGTTCCGTGAGTTCCGTGGACGGCCAGTGGAGGATCGCTACTGGGAAGGGGCGGGAGAGGGCTTCTCGGTACGTGCCCAATTCCGCTTGCAGTCGGGTGATTTCGGCGCGGAGTTCGTCGGGGTTGTCCGAGCCGAGGGCCCAGACCCGCTTCGGGTCGTGGAGTTCGTCCAGGGGGACCGGGGTGCGGCCCGCCGCGGCCGCGCGGGCGCGGTGGACGCGGTCCGCCAGCTCGTCCCACGTGTCGTGCGCCGCGCCCTGCAGCCGGCGTACGCGATGGCGGCCGTACAGCAACGGGTGCGTGGGATAGGGGGGTTCGAGGTCCGGGGCGGGGAGCAGATGCTGCAGCGCCTCCGTGAACGTCTCGTGCGCCTGGTCCAGCTCGTCGTGGGACTCCAGCGCCTCCGCCACGATCACCCACGGCGCCGCGTCCGCGGGGCGCGTGCCGCGTACGCCCTCGATGATCGCCCGCGCCTCCGCCTCGTGGCCGTACTCCCAGAGGTTCGCCGCCTTCAGGGCCCGGATCAGGGTCGGGTTCTCCGGCGGGTGCGCGGCGGAGGGGGAGAGGAGGGTGTCGTAGAGCGTCGTCGCCCGTTCCCGGGCTTCCGCCAGCTCCAGGTGGGCCGCGGCCTGGAGGAGCAGGTGTTCCGCGTCCTCCGGGTAGAGGCCCGCGGTGCGCTCCAGGCGCTCCGCTTCGGCGATGTGATCGACAGGGGCGACGGCGTGGTCGGCAGGCTTGTCGGGGCGCATGGGTGACACCGTACTGCCGTTCTCGGGGTGGGGTGTATGGGGTTGGTTCGTCCGCGGGTGCGGCCCTACGCCCAGGGCCGAGCGGCCCGGTTAGGCTGGCTCCCCGTGATCATTCGCCGCCAGCCGCGCCCCCTGCGTCGGCCGCAGCTCCTCTGGCTGCTCGCCCCCTTCGTGCTGTACCTGGGGGCCCTGCCCCTCGCCAACCGCGTACGGCCCCTCGTGTTCGGGCTGCCCTTCCTGTTCGTGTGGCTGTTGGCCGCGACCCTGCTGACGCCCCTCGCCGTCTGGCTGACCTACCGGGGCGACAAGAAGAGGCGGCGCTCGTGAACACCGCCGTCGCCACCTCCGTCTTCGGTGTCTTCATGGTCGCCACCGTCGCCCTCGGGCTGCTCGCCGTGCGCGGGCACGGCCGTGGGGGCGGGCTCGCCGAGTGGTCCGTCGGCGGGCGGTCCCTGGGGCCGGTGTTCATCTGGGTGCTGATGGCCGGTGAGGGGTACACCAGCTTCAGCTATCTGGGGGCCGCGGGCTGGGGGTACAACTACGGGGCTCCCGTGCTGTACGTCGTGGCGTATATGTCCTGCGGGTACGCGGTCGGGTACGTCGTCGGGCCCATGCTGTGGGACTACGCGCGGCGGCACGGGCTCGTCAGCGTCAGCGACATGGTGGCCCACCGCTATGGAAAGCCCTGGCTGGGGGCGGGGGTCGCCGTGCTCGCGACCGTGTTCCTGCTGCCGTACATCCAGTTGCAGATCACGGGGATGGGCGTCGTCGTCTCGACGATCTCGTACGGGGCCATCAGCCTCAACTGGGCCTATTTCATCGGGTTCGCCGTCACCACCGGGTTCGTGGTCGTCAGCGGGCTCCGCGGGAGCGCCTGGGTCTCCGTGCTCAAGGACGTGCTCGTCATCGGCACGCTCGCCTTCCTCGCGGTGTACGTGCCGCTGCACTACTTCGACGGGTACGGGGACTTCGTCGGGCGGATCGTCGACGAGAAGAGCGCCTGGCTGACGCTGCCGGGAAGCGGTGGGAGCCCGTACGGCGAGGCCTGGTTCGCCACCACCTCGTTCCTCAACGCCCTCACTGTGGTGATCTTCCCGACCACCGTCGCCGGGTATCTGGGGGCGCGGAGCGCCGACGCCCTGCGTCGCAACGCCATCTGGCTGCCCGCGTACAACGTCCTGCTGTTCGTGCCGATGCTGCTCGGCATGGCGGCCCTGTTCGTCGTGCCGGGGCTGAGCGGGGCCGGGTCGAACCTCGCCCTGTTCCGGCTCGTCGTGGACTCGCTGCCGGCGTGGGCGGTGGGGGTCATCGGCGTCGCCGCCGCGCTGTCGTCGATCGTGCCGATGGCCGTGTTCATGCTGGTCATCGGGACGATGTGGGGGAGCAGCGTCTTCTGCCTGCTGCCCCGGTGGCGGTCGTCCGCGCGGCAGAAGCTCGCCTCGCAGGGCGTCGTCGTGGCCGCGGGGACGCTCGCCCTGGTCATGACGTACGCGGCGCCCAACACCCTCGTACGGCTCTCGCTCGTCTCGTACGAGGGGATGGCGCAGCTCGTACCGATGCTGCTGCTCGGGCTCGTCTGGCGGCGGCTGACCCTGGTGGGGGCGGTGAGCGGGCTCGTCGTGGGGGTGGCGATCGTGTGCGGGCTCGTGTTCAGCGAGCACGATCCGGTGGGCGGGGTGAACGCCGGGATCGTCGCCCTCGCCGTCAATCTGGCGGTCGCGCTCGCGGTGTCGTACGCCGGTCCTGCCGACCGGGACGGCCGGGCGGACGACGACGTGCTCGCCCGGGACCCGGTCGACGACGAGCCCGGTACGACAGGCCCTCCCGGTACAACAGGCCCTAGCGAGGAGCCCGCTCCCGAAGGAGTACGACGCTGAGCGCGGCCAGGACGCCCAGGGCCGCGGACACCAGGAGCGCCACGTTCGCGCCGTGGGCCAGGTCCTGGGGCGTCGAGCCCGTCGCCGTCGACACCGCGATCATCAGGGCGACGCCCGCCGCGGAGCCGATGTAGCGGGCGGTGTTGCCCGCGCCCGAGCCCATCGAGGCGCGCTCCGGCGGCACCGACTCGACGGCGAGGAGCGGGAGCGCGGCGTTCAGGAGGCCGCTGCCGACGCCGGAGATCAGCAGGCCCGGCAGGAGGCGCAGCCAGGAGTCGGCGGCGGCACCGCCCAGCATCGTCACGGCCGCGACGGCGTGCAGGACGAAGCCCGCGGCCATCTGGTGCCGCGGCGTGACGCGGCCCGCAAGGCGCCTGGCCTGCAGCGCGACCAGGAACGACGTACCGGACCAGAGCGCGAACAGCCAGGCCGTGCCCATCGCGGACAGGCCGAGCGCGGTGTGCTGGATCAGCGTCGGCAGATAGCTGAACAGGGCGATCACGGAGAGCCCGGTGAACAGGCCGCCCGCGGACGAGGCGAGGAACAGCGGGCGGCGCAGCAGACCGAGGTCCAGCATGGGCGTCTCGGCGCGCCGTTCCACGTATGTGAACGCGACCATCAGGACGACGGCCGCGAGCAGCAGGATGCCCACCGGCGCGCGCAGCCAGCCGTCGCGGCCGAGCGTCAGCGCGGCGAGCAGCGCGACGAGCGCGAGCCCGAAGGCGAGCGCGCCCGCCAGGTCGGGCCGCCCCGCGCGCGGCGCCCGCGACTCCACCAGCGCACGCGGGCCGAGGACGCCGACGGCGAGGGTGACGACGGCCAGGACCGCGTACGGCAGGCGCCAGTTCGCGAGGGTCGCGATGCCGCCGGAGACCACCGGCGAGACGGCGATGCCGCCGCTCACGAACGCGCCCCACACCCCGGTCGCCCGGATCCGCCCGGGGCCCGCCGGGTACGCCTGCGCGATCAGGCCGAGGCTGGCCGCGAGGACCGCCGCGCTCGCCGCGCCCTGGGCCACGCGCGCCAGCGTGAACATCCACGTCGACGTGGCGAGGGCGCCGAGCGCCGTGGTGACGCCGAGCGCGTACGTCCCGTACAGGAAGATCCGGCGCCGCCCGTAGTCGTCGGCGAGGCTGCCCGCGACCAGGAGCAGCGCGGCGAGGCCGAGCGGGGTGCCGTTCAGGAGCCAGGCCTGGGCGGAGAGGGAGGTGCCGAGCGCGTCCGCGGTGTCGGAGAGCGTGACCATCGGGGCCGTGTACGTCATCAGGGCCATGAAGGTCGCGGCGCTGGTGAGGGCGAGGGTGGCGCCGGGGCGGTGGCGCGTCGGGGGTGTGGTGGCGGTGGCCGGTGGGGCCGGTGTGGTGATGGCGGCGCGAGACATGGGTGTCCCTTCGGGACGAGTGGCTTTCAGGTTCAGTCATTGAACTTGCGAGGCGTCTGCGACCGTAGCATTCGAAGTTCAATGAATGAACCATGAGTCGGGAAAGTGGCTACAGTGGGCCCATGGCTCTCGGCAAGGACTACGCGGCGCAGGAGTGCTCCGTCGCCCGCGCCCTCGAAGTCGTCGGTGAGCGCTGGACGATGCTCGTCGTCCGCGACGCGCTCTACGGCGTCCGGCGCTACAACGACTTCCTCGTCCACCTCGGCATCCCGCGCGCGGTCCTCGCCGCCCGCCTCCAGACGCTCACCGACGCGGGCGTCCTGGAGAAGCGGCCCGCCGCGGACGCGCCCCGGCGCCACGAGTACGTGGTCACCGAGCGCGGCCGCGCCCTGTGGCCGACCCTGCGGGCGCTCGGCGTCTGGGGGCGCGACGCCTTCAACAGTGCGGCTCCGCTCCGGTACTTCCGGCACGCGGAGTGCGGCGCGGAGCTGGGGGTGGTGGGGGAGTGCCCGGCGTGCGGGCGGCTCGTGCCGGTCGAGGACGTGGAGATGCTGCCCGGGCCCGGGCTCGATCCGGAACCCGTCGATCCGGTCAGCCGGGCGCTGCTCGGACCCAGGCGCCTGCTTCAGCCGGTCGTCACCGATCCTGTATAACGGCAGGAAGCGGCAGCACACGCACGTTCGAGCGACGGAGAGGAGGCGGCTTTGACCAAGGACCGGACCCAGGATCGGATCAGCGATCGGACCGAGGGTCTGACCAAGCATCGGATCAGCGATCGGATCAAGGATCTGGTCAAGCGGTCAGGTGCGGCCCTGCGGCCCGCCGTCCTGCTCTTCGTGCTCCTCGTCGAGACCGTCCTCGCCGACACGGGCAGCCTCTCCGCCGCCGTCGCGCTCGCCGCGACCGCCGCCGCCGGCTCCGCCCTCGCCGTGTGCTCCCTGCTCGCCGCGCGCTCCGCGCCCGCCGTGCCCCGCACCCGCGTGCGCACCGCCATCCGCGACCGCGAACAACGCACGGCGTTCCTGCCGCAGCGCGACCCCGACGCCCGGGGCCGCACCCGCCCCCGAGCACCCGGCCGTCCCCTCCTGACGGCCGCGTAGGGACCCTTCAGGCCCACCCTTCGGACCCCGCGCGGGTCGTCATGCCGACAAGCACCCCTGCCCGTAGAGGCACGCCTGCCCGTTGAGGCACCCCTGCCCGTCAGGGCACCCCGGCACGACGAGACCCACGGAGGGCTCACCCATGTCTTTCTTCGCCGACCTGGTCGCCGACCTCGCCGACCTGTTCGACCCGCTCTTCCACGGCTCCGCGATGGCCGCCGCCATCGTCGCCGTCACCATGTGCGTACGCCTGCTCGTCCACCCCCTGTCGCGGGCCGCCGCCCGCGGCCAGAAGGCCCGCGCCAAGCTGACGCCGCAGATCGCCGAGCTGCGCAAGAAGCACGGCAAGAACCCGGAGAAGTTCCAGCAGGCGCTCATGGAGCTGCACCGCAAGGAGAAGGTGTCGCCGCTCGCCGGCTGCCTGCCCGGCCTCTTCCAGCTGCCCGCCTTCTTCCTGCTCTACCACCTGTTCTCCAGCTCGAGGATCGGCGGCGAGGCCAACGAGCTCCTCGACCACAAGCTGCTCGCCGCCCCGCTCGGCGGCCGCTGGGCCGACGCGCTCGGCGACGGCGGCGTCTTCGGCGCGGCCGGGCTCGTCTACCTGGCCCTCTTCGCGCTCGTCGCCGCCGTCGCGACCTTCAACTACCGGCGTACGAAGCGACAGATGTCCGGGGCCGCCGCCCTGCCCGTGGGGGACGAGCAGGCGCCCGGCGCGGGCGCCATGGCCGCGATGACCAAGTTCATGCCGTTCCTGTCCTTCATGACGCTGTTCTCCGTGGCGGTGGTGCCGCTCGCGGCCGCGCTGTACATCGTGACCAGCACGACGTGGAGCGCGGTGGAGCGGGCCTTCCTGTACCGGGACATGCCGCAGGGCGCGGCGGCGGCCCACATGGCCACCGCCATGTGACGGTCCAGTACGTGAACGGGGTCTTGCGGGGCGGACGGCTTGCTTGGAGGATCGGCCAGACCTCCGATGACCGCACATCGTCGGCCGGGTGGCCCGCGACCAAGGGAGACGATCCATGAAGCTGCTGCGAGTCGGTACGGCGGGTGCCGAGCGCCCCGCGCTGCTCGACGCCGACGGGACCCTGCGCGACCTGTCCGGCGTCGTGGCCGACATCGACGGGGCGCTCCTCGCCGACGACGCCGCGCTCGCCCGGGTCCGCGCGGCCGCCGCAGGCGGTGACCTGCCCGTGCTCGACGCGCCGGGGCTGCGCGTCGGGCCGCCGGTCGCGCGGATCGGCAAGGTCGTGTGCATCGGCCTGAACTACCACGACCACGCGGCCGAGACCGGCGCGGAGCCGCCCGCCGAGCCGGTCGTCTTCTTCAAGGCGGCGGACACCGTGGTCGGGCCGTACGACACGGTGCTCGTGCCGCGCGGCTCGGTGAAGACGGACTGGGAGGTCGAGCTCGCGGTCGTCATCGGGCGCACGGCGCGCTATCTGGCCTCGCACGAGGAGGCGCTCGCGCACGTCGCGGGGTACGCGGTGGCGCACGACGTGTCCGAGCGCGAGTTCCAGATCGAGCGCGGCGGCACCTGGGACAAGGGCAAGAACTGCGAGACGTTCAACCCGCTCGGGCCGTGGCTGGTGACGGCGGACGAGGTGGCGGACCCGCAGGCCCTGTCCCTGAAGCTGTGGGTCAACGGCGAGCTGAAGCAGGACGGGACGACGGCCCAGCAGATCTTCCCGGTGGCGGAAGTGGTCCGCTACGTCAGCCAGTTCATGACGCTGTACCCGGGCGACGTGATCAACACGGGGACGCCCGCCGGGGTCGCGCTCGGGCAGCCGGAGCCCAAGCCGTTCCTGCGGGCGGGTGACGTGGTGGAGCTGGAGATCGACGGGCTCGGGCGCCAGCGGCAGGAGCTCAAGCCGGCGTAACAGCGTCAAGCCGATGTAACAGCGTCAAACCGGCGTAACACCGTCAAGTCGGCGTAACGCCGGGCGGCGTAAACCTTCCGCCTGTCGGGCCAATGGGGGAAGCCCCGAGCGTGTCTCCCGTCACTTTTGTCTGAATTACGCATATTTCCGTGTATGCGAAGAAAAAGTTCAGCGTATCTAGCAGCGGCCGTCACGGTGGCCGCGGCCGTGGTCGTCGGCGGCCTGGCCGGGCAGGGTGTGGCCGATCCCCTGCCCGGCGGGCTCGGCCCCTGTCTTGGCTCCGGCTGCCCGAGCGGCCCCTACCCGGACCCGAACAACGGTCCCGTCGCGGGCCGCGACGAGAACATCAACGTGTTCGTCGGCAAGGACATGCTCGTCCGGCAGGCGGCCGCCGAGGCCGAGGGCAAGGTCGTCGTGCTCGGCAACTTCGACATGAACAAGGCGGCCGGGGTCTCGCAGATCTACAACGTGGGCGTCGCCGGCGTCGGCTCCCGCGTGCCGCCGCCCAACGGCTCGGACTTCCTGACCTCCGGCGGCAACGTGACCGTCGCCACCGGCCAGCGGCTGCTCGCCGAGGAGGGCAGCGTCTCCGGGCGCGTCGTGTACGAGGGCACCACCAGCGGCACGGTCAGCCCGGCCGCGGTGCAGGAGCCGGGCGCGGCCGACAAGTACGCGAGTCTGCCCGGCCAGCTGACCGCGGCCAGCCAGTGCTACGCGTACGACAACGGCGAGCCCAGGGCCGCTACGGGGGAGGCGGTCAACAGCGGCAGCGAGACGACCTTCACCGGCGACGGCCGCTCCGCCATCCAGGTCTTCAACGTCGACTTCGACCTGGTCAGCCGGACCGGCGGCGACCAGGGCATCATCTTCCGCAACATCCCGGCGGACGCCACCGTCCTCGTCAACCTCACCGGCGACGCCCGCACGATCCGCACGTACATGGGCACGCTGCCGGACGGTCTGCGCGAGCGGCTGCTGTGGAACTTCCCGGACGCCACCGACGTCACCTTCGCGGGCAGCGGGCAGTTCCAGGGGAGCGTGCTCGTCGGGCAGGCGGCGAGCGCGACGACGGTGACGCTGCCCGGCATGAACGGGCGGTTCTTCACCGTGGGCCAGCTGACGCACACGTCGGCGCGGGGTGGGGGCCAGGAGTTCCACGCGTACCCGTTCAACGGGGATCTGCCGACGTGCGCCGCGCCGTCTCCGTCGCCGAGCCCGTCGGTCTCGCCGTC
>NZ_JBHYJH010000012.1:43562-91980 GCF_042740445.1 Streptomyces sp. NPDC059003
ATCTGCCGACGTGCGCCGCGCCGTCTCCGTCGCCGAGCCCGTCGGTCTCGCCGTCCCCGTCCCCGAGCCCGTCGACATCCCCGTCGCCCAGCCCGTCGGTCTCGCCGTCGCCGAGCCCGTCTCCGTCGGACAGTGACGGCCCGTCACCGAGCCCGTCCCCGTCGGACAGCGACGGCCCATCGCCGTCTCCGTCCCCGTCGGACAGCGACGGCCCGTCCCCCTCCCCGTCGCCCTCGGACAGCGACGGTCCGTCCCCGTCCCCGTCGGACTCGCCCACGCACCCGACCCCGCACCCGACCAAGACCCACGACAACGGGCACATGGCGGACACCGGCGCCTCGTCCGGTGAGCTGGCGATCGTCGGGGCGATCGCGGCCGCGCTCCTCGGCACCGGCGTCACCTTCGTGATCCGGATGCGCCGCCGCAACGAGGGCCACTACGAGTGACCCGACCGCGGCACAAGCGGAACAACTGAAGAGTCGGGGCGTCAGGAAGAGGTGAACCGTTCCAGGGCCTCCACCACCAGCGCGTGATCCGCGACCTGGGGGAGGCCCGAGACGGCCACCGTGCCGATGACGCCCACGCCCTCGACCCTGACCGGGAACGCGCCGCCGTGCGCGGCGTACCGGTCGGGGTCGAGCCGCGAGGACTCCTCGAACGTCGTGCCCTTGGCGCGGAACCGGCTGCCCACCAGGTACGACGAGCAGCCGTACCGCTCGACGACGCGGCGCTTGCGGTCGAGCCAGGCGTCGTTGTCCGGCGTCGAGCCGGGCAGGGCCGCGTGGAAGAGCTGCTGGCCGCCGCGCCGGATGTCGACGGCGACGGGCGCCGACCGCCGGCGGGCGAGCTCCACGAGCAGACAGCCGAGCCCCCACGCGTCGTCGTACGTGAAGTGGGGGAGCGTCAGGCGCCGCTCCTGCTCTTCGAGTTCCGCGACGGAGGGGGCGGACGGGGCGGAGGGGGCGGAAGGGACAGAGGGGGCGGCAGGTGTGTCGGGGTGCGCGGTCACAGGGCCACCGCCACGCCCTCGCGGGCCGAGCGGCGCGCGGCTTCGAGTACGTCGAGGGCCGCGGCGGCCTCGTGCGCGGTGACCGGGTTCGGGCCCTCGCCGCGCAGGGCGGCGGCGACGGCCGCGTAGTACGCGGGATAGTCACCGGGCAGCGTGCGCAGCGGGCGGCCGCCGCCGGTCAGCGGGGACTCGCCGGAGCCGACGCGGCCCCACATGCACTCGGCCTCCTCGCCCCAGGGCTCCGCGTCGTCGCCGGGGCGCCTGCCCTCGCGCAGGGCGGCCTCCTGCGGGTCGAGGCCGTACTTCACATAGCCCGCGGACGAGCCGAGCACCCGAAAGCGCGGGCCGAGCTGGGCGGTCGTGGCGCTCACGTACAGGTGCGAGCGGACGCCACCGGCGTGGGTGAGCGCGAGGAACGTGTCGTCGTCGGCCTGCGCGCCCGGGCGCCGCACGTCCGCCTCCGCGTACACCCGCGTCACCGGGCCGAACAGGACCAGGGCCTGGTCGACGACATGGCTCCCCAGGTCGTACAGGAGGCCGCCGATCTCCTCGGGGTCACCGGACTCGCGCCAGCCGCCCTTGGGGTGCGGGCGCCAGCGCTCGAAACGGGACTCGAAGCGCCATACGTCGCCGAGCTCGCCGCCCGCGATCAGTTCGCGGAGCGTCAGGAAGTCGTTGTCCCAGCGGCGGTTCTGGAAGACGGACAGGAGCAGCCCGCGCTCGTCGGCGAGGCCCGCGAGCTCCCGGGCCTCGGCGGCGGTGCCCGCGAGCGGCTTGTCCACGACGACCGGCAGGCCCGCCTTGAGCGCGGCGGTCGCCAGCGGTACGTGGGTCTTGTTCGGCGACGCGATCACGACGAGGTCGAGCTCGTCCGCGCGGTCCCACAACTCGTCGGCCGACGCGGCGGCGCGGGCGCCGTACGCGGTGCGGGCCTCCTGCTGCCGGTCGGGGTTCGACGTGACCACCGTGTCGAGGGCGAGGCCGTCGGTGGCGGCGATCAGGGGGGCGTGGAAGACGGAGCCCGCGAGGCCGTACCCCACGAGGCCCACGCGCAGGTCGTTCTTGCCTTCAGTCATGACGTCCATGCCTTCCACTTTGGCAACGCTGTTGCTTAAGTGCAAGCGGTGGCGACAATGGGGGTGTGAACAGGGCTGACTCAGGTACTCGTCGCGGCGACCGCACCGGCGCCACCGGCGCTCATTCCGCCGGTGGCGCCGGTGCGAATCTGCGGGCGTTGCGCGGGCACAACGCGGCGGTGGTGCTCGACCTGCTCCGGAGCGCCGGGGACGACGGGGTGAGCCGCCTTGAGCTCGCCGACCGGGCGGGACTCACGCCGCAGGCCGTCAGCAAGATCGTCGCCCGCCTCCGGGACGAGGGCCTCGTGGCCGACGCGGGGCGGCGGGCGTCCACCGGCGGCAAGCCCGCCGCGGTCCTCCGCCTCGTGCCGGACGCCGGGTACGCGGTCGGCCTGCACCTGGACCGGGACGCGCTGGTCGTCGTCCTCGTCGACCTCGCCGGGGGCGTGGCGGCCGAGCGGCGGGCCGCCCTCGACTTCGGGGCGGGGGCCGACGCGGTCGTGGACGTCGCGGCGCGGGAGGTCGGGGCGCTGGTCGCGGCGGCGCCGGGCGGGGTGCTCGGGGTCGGGGCCGCGCTGCCGGGGCCGCTCGACCACGGCACCGGTGTGCTGCACCGGGTCACCGGGTTCCCCTCGTGGGACGGGTACCCCCTGCGGGACGCGCTGGCCGCCCGTCTCGACCTTCCCGTCGTGGTCGACAAGGACACCAACGCCGCGGCGCTCGGGCTCGCGCTCGCCGGAGTCGCGGAGTCGTTCGCGTATCTGCACCTCGGCACCGGGCTCGGTGCCGGGCTCGTGCTCGGTGGCGGCCTCCACCGTGGTGCCCGCACGGGGGCGGGGGAATTCGGCCATCAGGTCGTGCAGTTGGACGGGCCGCCGTGTGCGTGCGGTGACCGGGGGTGCCTGGAGGCTCTGTGCCTGGCCGCCGTCGCGCGCGGCGACCTCGACGAGGCGGCGCGGGTGCTCGGCACCGGGGCGGGCAACCTCGTCTCGCTGCTCGACATCGACCTTGTGCTGCTGGGTGGGCGGGTGGTGGGTGGGGCGGTGGAGGTTTTTGTACGGGGGGTCGGTGCCGTTGTCGCTGCGCGGGCTCGGAGGGAAGGTGCCCGTGTGGCGGCGGGCGTCGCCGTTGCCCCCGGTGGGGAGCGGGTCGTTGCCGAGGGGGCCGCGCAACTGGTCCTGGCGCCGGTGTTCGGGCGTGCTGCCCTCGCGGGGGCGCCCCAGACCCGCCCCTTCCCGAAACTAGGGGGCTCCGCCCCCTAGGACCCCCGCTCCTCAAACGCCGGAGGGGCTGGAATGCACCAGCCCTGGTGGGGCGCACCCGGGAGGGCCACGGCTCCGCTGTTCGAGGGGCTTTCGGTGGCCCGGAGGGCAAGGGCGCGGCGCCGCGGCGCCTACGCATGGCAGGGTCACGCCCACGGCCTGTCGTCGCCCAGCCAAAGGTCCCGCATGCGCATCAGCCGCCACCTGGCCGCAGGCGTCACCGCCGTGGCTCTCGCCGTACCCGCCGCGACCCCCACGATGGCGCTCCCCCCGGCAACCCCCGCGCTCCAGCCCACCTGCGCCACCCCCACCCGCACCTCCTTCCCCCTCGACACCCGTGTCCGGAAAGGGCCCGCCACCTACCACCCCGGCGGCGGCTGGCGGCGCTGGGCGGTGCGGTTGACCAACACCACCGAGGGCACCTGCGACACCATCCACCCGGTCGTCGTGCTCGTCGACCGGACGGGGAAGCTGCGGGCGAAGCAGATCCAGCTGGAGTTCCGGGACGGGGACCGCTGGCGGCCCGTGAGGTTCGAGCGGACCGCGCGGGACGAACACGTCGGCGTCTTCGGCGACGGGTCGGACCGGTCAGACGGGTTCGACGGGTTCGACGGGTTCACGGCCGGGCCGGGGGAGACCGTCACGGTCGACGTGCGGCTCGCCTTCACCTCCGACACCGCGCCCGACCACGTCGTGGCGAGCGCCGCCGTCGTACAGCGCAGGGACGACGACGGCGACTGGGTGGGGGAGTCCGACGACTACCCGTTCGACATCGTCGGCGACGGCGGCCCGTCGTGGCCCCTGCCCGGCGAACTCGCGCGGACCGGTCGCGGCAGCGCGCTCGGCCTGGGCGCCACCGCCGCCGCGCTGCTCCTCAGCGGCACAGCCCTCATGGCGGCCGCCCGGCGCCTACGGGGACTAGGGGGCTCCGCCCCCTGAAATCAGCCCGTCCGGCGTTTGAGGACGAGGCCGAAGGCCGATTGCTTTGCGGGGGTGCCAGGGGGCTGGCCCCCTGGTTCGGGAAGGGGCGGGACTGGGGCGCCCCCGCGACGGCCGCACGCCCGGTCACCCACCCATGCGACCATCCCCCCGTGGACTACCAGGACAACCGCACCACCCCACCCGCCCACCTGCGCGACCAGGCCCCCGGCGCACCCATCCGCTCCGGGATCCCCGAGCACGGCCGCATCCCGAAGTACTACGCCGTGAAGGCCCGCATCGCCGGACTGGTCGACGAGTTGGGCGAGGGCAGGGCGCTCCCCACGGAGCGCGATCTCGCCGAGCGGTACGAGGTCGCGCGCGAGACCGTGCGGCAGGCACTGCGGGAACTGCTGCTCGAAGGGCGGCTGCGCCGACAGGGACGCGGCACGGTCGTGGCCGGGCCGAAGCTGGAGCAGCCGCTGTCCCTCGCCAGCTACACCGAAGGCGTACGCCGCCAGGGCCGCACCCCGGGGCGGAATCTGATCTCGCTCGACCGCTTCCCCTGCCCGGCCGCCCTCGCCGCCGACATCGGGGCCGAACAGGGCGAGCCCGTCTGGCACATGGAGCGCGTGCTGCTCGCCGACGACGAGCGGGTCGGCCTGGAGAGCACCTACGTCTCCGTGGCCCGCGTGCCGCACCTCGACCGGGACTTCGACCCCGACTCGTCCTTCTACGCGTATCTGCGCGACGAACTCGGCATCGCGTTCGGCGACGCGGACGAGCGCATCGAGACCGTGCTGGCCACGCCCCGCGAGGCGCTGCTCATCGGGACGCCGCCCGCGCTGCCGATGCTGCTGATCCACCGCCTCTCGCGGGACACGGCGGGGCTTCCCCTGGAGCGGGTGCGGACCCTCTACCGGGGGGACCGCTTCTCGTTCACGACGCATCTCGGCTGAACCACCCCTTTCCGGGCGCCAGTTGGCCGCCAATGGTCACGAGAAGATAACGGGTCTAGTCCAAGCTTGCGCGCCCGTTCACCGTCCCGTTGCCGGACCGCCCCCGCCGGGTCACCCGTCGGCAGGAGCGTTGCCGCCGTGAGAGTCATCGTCGTAGGAGCCGGCGTGGTGGGAACCATGCACGCCTGGCACGCACTGGAGCGCGGCCACGAGGTCGTACAGATCGAGCGCGAGAGCGAGGCCCGCGGGGCGTCGCTCCGCAACTTCGGGCAGATATGGGTCAGCGGCCGCGCGGGCGGCGAGGAGCTCGACACGGCCCTGCGCGCCCGCGAGCTGTGGGAGGAGATCGGCGCCCGCGTCCCCGGCATCGGCTTCCGCGCCAACGGCTCGCTGACCCTCGTGCGCAACGAGCGCGAGCGCGCCGTCGCCGAGGCCGCGCTCGCCCGCCCGGACGCCGCCGCCCGCGGCTACAAGCTGCTCACCGCCGACGAGGCCCGCGCCCTCAACCCGGCGCTCCGCGGCGACTTCACCGCCGCCCTGTCGTGCGAGCGGGACGCCGCCGTCGAACCGCGCACCGCCCAGCTCCGGCTCCGCGAGGAGCTCGTGAAGTCACCCCGCTACACCTTCCTGCCCGGCCGCGAGGTCCGCGACGTCGTCGGCCCCGCGTCCGTCCGCGACGACCACGGCGACGTGCACACCGGCGACACCGTCGTCCTGTGCACCGGCGCCTGGCTCGGCGGGCTCGTCCGCGAGCTCGCCCCCGACCTGCCCGTGCGCCGCGTACGCCTCCAGATGATGCAGACCGACCCGCTCGGCGAGCCGCTCACCACCTCCGTCGCCGACGCCGACAGCTTCCGCTACTACCCGGCGTACCGCTCGCCGCAGCTGGACGCGCTCAACGCCGGGCAGGCGCAGACGCCGACCGCCGCCGCGCACAAGATGCAGCTGCTCATGGTGCAGCGCGCCGACGGCGGCCTGACCATCGGCGACACCCACGAGTACGAGCACCCCTTCGCCTTCGACACCCTCGAAGACCCCTACGAACACCTCACCGAGGTCGTCGAGGGCTTCCTGGGGCGCCCGCTGCCGCGGATCCGGCGGCGCTGGGCCGGGGTGTACGCGCAGTGCGTCGACACCAGCCGGGTCGTGCACCGCGAGCACGTGCGCGACGGCGTGTGGCTCGTCACCGGGCCCGGCGGGCGCGGCATGACGTGCTCGCCCGCGATCGCCGAGAAGACCGCCGACGAGCTGGGATGGTGAGGGAGTTGAACAGGCAGACAAAGCTTGTGGTGCTCGACATGGCCGGGACCACCGTCGCCGACGGAGGGCTCGTCGAGCGGGCCTTCTCGGCGGCCGCCCAGGAGCTCGGCGTCGAGCCCGGCTCCGCCGACCACGCCGCGAAGCTCGACTACGTCCGCGCCACCATGGGCGAGTCCAAGATCTCCGTCTTCCGGCACCTGTTCGGCGCCGAGGACCTCGCCCGGCGCGCCAACACCGCCTTCGAGAAGGCGTACGGGGAGCTCGTCGACGACGGCCTCATCGCCCCCGTCGACGGCGCCCGCGAGGCCATCGAGGACCTGCGCGGCGCCGGCCTGACCGTGGTCCTCACCACCGGCTTCGCCCGCGTCACCCAGGACGCCATCCTCGCCGCCCTCGGCTGGCGGGACCTGGTCGACCTCACGCTGTGCCCCGCCGACGCGGGCGGCCGCGGCAGGCCGTACCCCGACATGGTGCTCACCGCGTTCCTGCGCACCGGCGCCGCCGACGACGTGCGCGAGATCGCCGTCGCGGGCGACACGGCGTACGACATGCGCAGCGGGACGCGCGCCGGAGCCGGGATCGTCGCCGGGGTCCGCACCGGCGCCCACGGCGAGACGGTCCTGCGGGACGCCGGGGCCACGCACGTCCTGCCGTCCGTGACCGAACTGCCCGCCCTCGTCCGGGACTTCGGGTCATGAGCAGCGGCATACGGTTCGACTCCGTGTCGGTCGCCTACGGCACCAACGTCGTCCTCGACACCCTCGACCTGACCGTCGAGCCCGGCGAGGTCATGGCGCTGCTCGGGCCCTCCGGGTCCGGCAAGACCACCGCGCTGCGGGCCGTCGCGGGCTTCGTCAGGCCCGCGTCGGGGCGGGTGTTCATCGGCGGCAGGGACGTGACCGGCCTGCCGCCGCACCGGCGCGGCATCGGGATGGTCGTCCAGCAGTACGCGCTCTTCCCGCACATGCGGGTCGCGGACAACGTCGCCTTCGGACTCAAGGCGCAGAAGGCCCCCAAGGGCGAGATCCCCGGACGGGTCGCCGAGGCCCTGGAGATGACCGGCATGGCCGCGTACGCCAAGCGGTATCCGCGCGAGCTGTCCGGCGGCCAGCAGCAGCGGGTCGCCATCGCGCGGGCCCTGGCCATCCGGCCCGGCGTGCTCCTCCTCGACGAGCCCCTTTCCGCGCTCGACGCGCAGCTGCGCTCCGGAATGCTGGGCGAACTCGCCCGGCTGCACCGCGAGTTGCCCGACGTGTCGATCCTGTACGTCACCCACGACCAGGTCGAGGCGCTGACCCTGGCCGACCGGATCGCCGTCATGGACAAGGCGCGCCTTCGCGATGTGGGCACGCCGCAGGAGCTGTACCGGCGGCCGCGTACGGAGTTCACGGCGTCGTTCGTGGGCAACGCGAATCTCCTGCCGGTTTCCGTGGGGTCGGGTGCCGTGTCGTTCGGCGGCACCGATCTGAAGGTCGCCACCGACGGGGTGGCGGCCGGGGTCACGGCCACGCTCTGCCTGCGGCCGCACCTGGTGGGGCTCGGGCCCGGGCCCAACTCCCTGACCGGGGAGGTGTCCGAGGTGCAGTGGCGGGGGGCCACGCATCGGCTGTACGTGGATGTGGGCGGGCACGTGGTGAAGGCCGACGTGCGCGAGCTGCGGGAACCCCCTGGTCTCGGTGAACAGGTCACGTTGCACTTCGCGCCGGAGGATGCGGTGCTGTTGGCCGCGGGGGTTGGCGATGGGTAGCACGACGCTCACGGCACCCGCACAGAAGACCGAGTCACCCCGCCGACCGCCCGGCTGGGTGTGGGCCCTGCCCCCCGTCGTCCTCCTCGGGCTCGTCTTCCTCTATCCCCTCGCCCTCGTCGTCAAGCAGTCCGTGCAGCCCGATGCCGGGGGGACCTCGGTTCAGCCGTACTCCGACGTGTTCGGGTCCGAGGCGTTCCGGGAAGCGCTGGGGACCACCGTGTGGCTGGCGGTCGGGGCGACCGTGGGATGTCTCGTCCTCGGGTTCGTGCTGGCGCTCGTCATCGCCTTCGTGCCGTTCCCCGGCGGGCGGGCCGTCGCCAGGTTCATCGACGTCTTCCTCTCCTTCCCGTCCTTCCTCATCACCCTCGCGCTGCTCTTCATCTACGGCACCAAGGGCATGGCCAACGGGGTGTGGACGGACGCGACGGGAGCGGCCGACGGGCCCTTCCAGTTCCTGACCACACCGTGGGGCGTACTGCTCGCCGAGATCACGTACTTCACGCCGTTCGTGATGCGGCCGCTGCTCGCCGCCTTCTCACAGATCGACACCGCGCAGCTGGAGGCGGCGTCCAGCCTGGGGGCGCGGCCCGCGCGGGTGGTGCGGCGCGTCATCCTGCCGGAGGCCCTGCCCGCGCTCGCCGCGGGCGGCAGCCTCGTCCTGGTGATGTGCCTGAACGAGTTCGGGATCGTCCTGTTCACCGGCGCCAAGGGCGTCACGACCCTGCCGACGCTCGTGTACGGCAAGGCGATGCTGGAGTCGGACTACCCCGCCGCCTGTGTCGTCGCCGTCGTCAACATCGCGATCTCCGTGGGCCTCTACGGCCTGTACCGGGTGGTGAGCCGTCGTGCTGGTGCATAGCCGCAAGGGCAAGTGGGCGACGTGGGCGGTCTTCTTCGTCCTCTTCCTGCCCGTCTTCGCGCTGCCGCTGCTCGTGATCGTCGCGGCGTCCTTCGCGAGCCACTGGTCCGGGGCGTTCCCGTCCGGGTTCACCGCCGAGCACTACGACGCGGCAACGCGCGGCGAGTCCCTGGACGCCCTCACCACCAGCCTGCTCACGGCGCTCGGCGCGAGCCTGCTCGCGCTCGCCGCGGGCACCTGGGCGGCGCTCGCCGCGGCCCGGCTCGGGCGGGGCGGGAAGAAGGCGCTCGACGCGCTGTTCATGCTGCCCGTCGCCGTGCCCTCCGTCGTCGTCGGCCTCGCCGTGCTCGTCGCCTTCAGCAAGCCGCCGGTGATCCTCAACGGCACGTCCACGATCGTCGTCCTCGCGCACGCCATTCTTGTCACGGCGTTCGCCTACCAGTCGGTCTCGGCCGCCATCGTGCGTCTCGACCCGGCGTACGAGCAGGCCGCGGCGTCACTCGGCGCCCGGCCCGCGTACGTCCTGTGGCGCGTGAAGCTGCCGCTGCTCCTGCCGTCCCTGACGGCCGCCGCGGGCCTGTGCTTCGCCCTGTCCATGGGCGAGCTCAGCGCCACGATGATGCTCTACCCGCCGGACTGGACCCCGCTGCCCGTGCGGATCTACGCGGCCACCGACCGCGGCGCCGCCTTCACCGGAGCCGCGCTCGCCGTGGTCCTCATGGCGGCGACGCTGCTCGTCCTGTTCGCCGTCTCCCGCATCCGCACCCGCGCCTCCTACCGCTGAGCCCCTCCCCTTCAAGCCCCTTCAAGACCCTCTAAGCCCCTTCTAAGGAGTACGACACGTCATGCGCACCCTCACTCCCGTCCGCACGCTCGCCGCCCTCGGCGGCTGCGCCCTGCTCGCCGCCGGCCTCACCGCCTGCGGCGGCGACTCCTCCGCGTCCGACGCGAAGGTCGTCACCGTCTACAGCGCCGACGGCCTCAAGGGCGAGAACGGCGACGGCTGGTACGACAAGGTCTTCGAGGACTTCGAGAAGAAGACCGGCATCAAGGTGAAGTACGTCGAGGGCGGCTCCGGCGAGATGGTGCAGCGCGCCGTCCGCGAGAAGTCCAACACGCAGGCCGACGTCCTCGTGACGCTGCCGCCGTTCATCCAGCAGGCCGACGAGAAGGGCCTGCTCACGGCGTACGAGCCCAAGGGCTCCGAGCAGGTCGACGGCGCGAACAAGGCGCCCGACGGCAAGTGGACCGCCGTCGTCAACAACTACTTCGGCTTCATCTACAACAAGGCGGAACTGGGCGGCGCCAAGGCCCCCAAGACCTGGGACGAGCTGACGGACGGCCGCTTCAAGAACAAGCTCCAGTACTCCACGCCCGGCGTCGCGGGCGACGGCACCGCCGTGCTCATCAAGGCCATGCACGACTTCGGCGGCAAGGAGCCCGCCCTGAAGTACCTGGCGAAGCTCCAGTCCAACAACGTCGGCCCGTCCGCCTCCACCGGCAAGCTCGCGCCCAAGGTCGACAAGGGCGAACTGCTCGTCGCCAACGGCGACGTCCAGATGAACTACGCCCAGTCCAAGGACATGCCGAACCTCGGCATCTGGTTCCCCGCGAAGCAGGGCAAGAAGCCGACCACCTTCGCGCTGCCGTACGCCGCCGGACTCGTGAACAAGGCGCCGCACAGCGCCAACGCCAGGAAGTTCCTCGACTACCTGCTCAGCCGGCGCGCGCAAGCGCAGGTCAGCGGGGTCGGCGGCGGCTTCGCGGCCCGCAAGGACATCAAGGCCACCGACGCCAACGCCATCGCCCTCGACAAGATCATGGACGGCGTCGAGATCTTCGAGCCCGACTGGGACGACATCTCCGAGAACCTCACGTCGTACGTCGAGGACTGGAAGTCCGCCACGGACAGCTGACCTGCCGGCCGCCTGATTAGGCTGAGGGTGTCCCACCAGCCACCCGCTTCATCGCAGACCGCAGGAGTGCACCCCATGGCAGAGCGCAAGCCCATCGAATCGTGGCTCACCGACATGGACGGCGTACTCATCCACGAGGGCGTGCCCATTCCTGGCGCGGACGCCTTCATCAAGAAGCTCCGGGAGTCCGGCAAGCCGTTCCTGGTCCTGACGAACAACTCCATCTACACCGCGCGCGACCTCCAGGCCCGCCTCACCCGCATGGGCCTGGAGGTCCCCGTCGCCAACATCTGGACCTCGGCCCTCGCCACCGCCAAGTTCCTCGACGACCAGCGGCCCGGCGGCACGGCGTACGTCATCGGTGAGGCGGGCCTCACCACGGCCCTGCACGACATCGGGTACGTCCTGACCGACCACGACCCGGACTACGTGGTGCTCGGCGAGACCCGCACGTACTCCTTCGAAGCCATGACCAAGGCCGTGCGGCTCATCAACGACGGCGCGCGCTTCATCTGCACGAACCCGGACGAGACGGGCCCCTCCACGGAGGGGCCGCTGCCCGCCACGGGGGCCGTGGCCGCGCTGATCACCAAGGCGACCGGGAAGAAGCCGTACTTCGCCGGGAAGCCGAATCCTCTGATGATGCGGACGGGGCTGAACGCGATCGGGGCGCACTCGGAGACCAGCGCGATGATCGGGGACCGCATGGACACGGATGTCCTTGCCGGCCTCGAAGCCGGGATGGAGACCTTCCTCGTCCTCACCGGTCTCACGTCCCGTGCCGACATCGACCGCTATCCCTTCCGGCCCTCGACGGTCGTTCCGTCGATCGCCGACCTGGTCGACCGGATCTGAAGCTGAGCGGGTGCGGGTCGGTGGGGGGTCCGCCGCTACCGCGGCGGCTTTTTCCCACCCGCCCGCCCGTTTCCACCCTCCCAGGGGGTGGGCGCCCCTCGTGGGGGTTCCCCGCCGTCGGCGGCTGCGGGGGTGGGCCGGATGGGGGCGCTGGGGATGCGGGGGGTGGGTGGGGGCGGGAATCTTCTCGGTGAGGAGGTTCACGATGCGTATACGTTTGGTCGCCGTGAGCGGCGTGGGGGTGATGGCCCTCGCGGCGGGGCCCGCCATCGCGCACGACCAGGACCAGGTCAAGGCCAGGACGACCCCGTCGACAGCGGCCCCGTCCGCCCACGTGGAGGTCCGGGTCGAAGGCTGCAAGGGCACCACCGGCGCCGCCGGGTCCGGCGCGTTCCAGGCGGACGCCGAGCTCACGGGCCGGTCGGGGGCGCTGTCCGGGTCCACCCGGATCAAACAGGGCGTCTCAGGAACGTACGAGATCACCGTCACCTGTGACGGCCACCCGCACCAGGGCGTCGGCACCGTCCAGGTGACCGGCGCGGGCCCCACCCCCGTGTCACCCGTACGGGCGGGCGGCGGCGGCACCGCCCCCCTGACACCCGCCGTCGCCGCCCCGGAGGAGACCGGACCCGGCACGCGCCACGCCGTTGTGGGCCTGGTCCTCGCGGGCGCGGCGGCCGTCGCCGTGGCGCTGCGCAGCGCCCGCCGGCGCCGCCCTGGGTGAGCCGCCGACATGACAGGGCCGGAGCCCCCCAGCGGCCACCCGCACGGCACGAGCCGTCTCGTCATGGGCGTGGCGTGGGCCGTGCTGCTCGTCGGCCTGTGGCTGTGGGGCAACGAGATCACCGACGTACGCGGAGGCCTCTCCGACCCCACGACCGGTGACGTCGCGGCCGTCGGCCGCCCCGCCGGGGTCGACCTGCCGCGCGCCCACGAGCCGCTGGCCCCGGCCCGCCCGCAGCGCGTCGACGTACCGTCCCTCGGCGTGCGCGCCCCGGTGGTGGCCCGCGGCCTGGATGTGCGGGGAGCGATCGACCCGCCGCCGTACGCGCAGCCGGGCGTCGTCGGCTGGTACGGCGGGGGAGTGCGGCCCGGCGCGGCCGGTACCGCCCTGTTCGTCGGGCACGTGGACACCGAGAGCAGGCCCGCGATCTTCTACCACCTCAGCGCGGTGCGCCCGGGCGAGAAGATCCGGGTGACCCGCGACGACGGCTCGCTCGCGGAGTTCACGGTGGACGACGTGCAGGTCCTCAGCAGGGACGACTTCGACGCGGGCCAGGCCTACGGCCCCCGCGAGACGGGACGCGCCGAACTCCGCCTGATCACCTGCGGCGGCACCTTCGACCGCGCAAGCCGCACGTACTCGGCGAACGTCGTCGTCTCCGCGTACCTCACGGGGACCGGACCCTAGGCCGTGTCCGCCCCCGGCCGACGGCCAGGCGGGCACACGGGCAGGCACGCGGGCTGGCGGGTCAGTGCCGGGGGCGGGCCGGCCTGGCACCTCCCCGAGCCCTCGCGTTCGTCCGCTCGCCCGAGCGGGCGCCCCCCGCTCCTTGCCTCGCGCCGGTCCATGGGACAGCGCTTGGCCCTGCCGTCGCCCCTGGCCCGCCCCTCGGGACCTTGCGGACACGACCTGGGCCCCTGCCCGCCCCCGGCCGACGGCCAGGCGGGCACGCGGGTCAGTGCCGGGGGCGGGCCGGCCTGGCACCTCCCCGAGCCCTCGCCCTCCTCCGCTCGCCCCAGCGGGCGCCCCCCCGCTCCTTACTTCGCGCCGAGCCCCCGGACAGCGCTCGGCCCTGCCGCCGCCCCCGGCCCGTCCTTCGAGCGGACGGCGGGGGAAGCGACGACAGGGCCAGGGCCGGGAGGTCCGGGGCTACGCGGTTGCCGGAGTCTGGGCCTCCGTTGTCGTCCCGGTCCGTGCCGGGGCCTTGGCCCGTAGCGCGCGCAGGCCGAGGCCGCCGAAGACTGCCGCGAACACCGCCCACATCAGGACGTGGGACGCCAGGGACAGCATGCGGAAGTCCCAGAGCAGCGTGGGACTGACCGGGACCGGGTCGGGGTTGTCCGGCAGGGCCCAGAGCAGGGCGAGGACCGCCGTGGCCGTCACGGCCGCGGCGGCCTGGCGGACCGGCAGCGGGCGGGACGCCAGGCGCACGTACACCTGCCACACCAGGAACATGCCGAGCACGCCGACGGCGACCGCCCCCAGCCACATCTCCTGCCGGTCGCCGACCGTGCCGGAGTCGCCCACGCCCGGCGGGTTCGCCGGATAGCGCAGGGCGGGGAAGAGGGACACGGCGAGGAACGCCGCGGCGCAGAACGCGAGCGCTCTCGGCCACGGGTTCGCGCGCGGATCGCGCCGGTGCACGAGGGCGTACGCGACGGCGAACAGCACGCCGATCGCGAGGCCCGCGACGACCAGGGCGATGACCAGGCCCGCGTGCTGGGTGGAGCGCGAGAACAGCTCCTCGTGGTGCTGGACCGCGCCACCCGCGGCCTCGTGGGCGTGCTCCTGCGAGCGGGCCTCCTCCGCGCGGATCGCCCGGTCCATCAGGGGCTCCGCGAGGAGGAGTGAGAAGAGCCCGGCCGCGAGCCCGCCCAGGCCCCCGGCCGCGAGCCCGCGCCCGAGCAGCGACAGGACGGGCGAGGGCGAGGACGAAGACGAGGGCGGTATCGGGACGGAGGAGTCAGCGGAGGCGGACTCGGGGGGAGAAGTGCGGGGAGCGGTGAGCGAGTTCGGGGAATCGGGGGACGCAGGCATGGTGCGGGCGGCCCCGATCAGTGGCAGGGGGCACCGAAGAGGTGCCGGCCGTCGTGGGCGAACTCGTGCAGATAGTCGCCGGTCGCCGAGATCAGCGAGCCGTTGTCCATGAAGACGGCGTAGAGCACGATCAGCGCCACGAGCGCGGCGCCCGCCGCGATCAGCCAGTCACGGGCCTGGATCGTCGCGGACTGTACCGCCGCGGTGTCGGTGTGTGGTGCGGTGTGCGCAGAGGTAGCGGACATACCGTGGCTCTCCTTCTGGGGTTTCCACGCCCCATGGCAGGAGGACGACGGGTTCAGTTCCTGACTTTCCCGCGCGACGTCGGCGTGCGCGTGGGATCACAGTGGCGGGACCGTCCCGGATTCGCACCGGGTTCCTGGCAACCGTCGCCTCGACGTATGGACTTGTCGCCCGGAGAGTCCCAGGTGGTCATGGACACTGTCAACCAGGCCGGGCGCCCCTGACGGCGGCGCGCGGATGCGCGGCGCGGGCGCGTGAGCTGCGGATGTGTGACGGCCGTGGCGCGGGGACACCTGGCCCGGTCAACGACCCGCTCCCCCCGGAGCCGCTGACCGGGCTGGTCCTCGACCGCGTGCGCTCGAGCTGCGGGAGTAACCCGGCGCCGGCGCGGGAGGCCTTGGATGGTCCCATCGTGGTGGAGTGCTGACGTGAGTCAACTCGGGCCGGGGGCTTGGGCCGTTGACACGACTCTAGAGCGGATGACGGCCCTGTTCTAGAGGGGGTTTGACGCCAAGTGGTCTTTTGCGGGCGGTGCTTGCTACGGCGGTTTCGGACCGTCGTCGCGCAGGGCGGCGTCGTCGATCGCCCCCTTGAGCACGTTTCCGGCGACCACGTCCATGGTGAGGCGCTCCCTGCGCGCGTACCGGCGCAGCGCGTCGAAGGCCGTGTCGAGCCCGGTGCCCCAGCGCTCGGCGAGCATCCCCTTGGCCTGCTCGATGCGGATGCGGCTGGTCAGCGCGGCCTGCAGCTGCTGCGAGAGGTCGCGGTACGCGGTGTACGCGCGGTGGTGGTGCAGCCCGACGGCGGCGGCGTCGGCGAGCGCCTGCGCGAGCTCCAACGCGCCCTCGTCCTCGCCCTCGTGCGGCACGACGCCGTTGCGGGACACGAACACGTTCAGCACCCCGAACACGTTGTCCCGCACCCGCAGCGGCACCGCGAAGGTGGCGCCGACGCCCCGCGCGCGGGCCCGCTCGGTGAACCCGGGCCAGCGGGTGAGCGCGGCGTCCGAGGCGAGCCGCACCGACGGCACGGGCTTGCCGGAGCCGTAAGCGTCGAGGCACGGCCCGCCCAGGTGCTGCGCCTGGAGGAGGTCGTACGCGAGCTCGCTCCCGTGGTGGCTCGCGGCCAGGTGCACCTCGGTGTCCCCGTCCGCGTACATCACACCGGCCGCGAGGGCGTCGAGGAGCTCCACGCAGTGCTGGGAGACACGGGCCAGATGGTGTTCCGCGTCGAAGTCGTCGGTGAGGGTGTCCACGATCTCGACGAGGGCGCGCGCGAGCTTGAGCTGAGAGGTGCGGTCCGGCATGGGCCTCCCCTTATCCGCCGCCCCCCACAGATCTCGCCTACCCCGCATCGGGACGGTGTAACAGCTCTCCAACAGGTGCTTTCGCGCGCTTGCCCGCCCTCGTGGGCCGCTCGTAGTTATGTCAGGATTGAGCACCGCACCGTGCACCCAAGGGGGAGTGGATGTACCGCAAAAACACAGGTCGCGGACGGGGGTTCGCGGCCAGGGGGGTGTCGGCGCCGGTGGCCCGCACGGGGGCCGCGCTGCTGCTGTCCGCCCTCGCCCTGTCAGGGTGCTCGTCCGACGGCGACGACGGGGACGGCGAGAGTGCCACCCGCCCGGTGAAGCAGCAGCCGAAGGGCGAGGACCCGTTCTGGGTCAACCCCGACGGGAACGCGGCGCAGCAGGTCGCCGCGTACGAGAAGGACGGCGAGAAGGACGACGCGGAGCAGATCCGCAAGATCGCCGAGCAGCCCGTCGGCGAGTGGATCGGCCCGGAGAAGCCCGAGGAGGAGGCGCGCGGCTTCACCGAGGCGGCCGAGAAGGCCGACCGGGACGCGCTCCTCGTCCTCTACAACATCCCGCACCGCGACTGCGGCCAGTTCTCCAAGGGCGGCGCGGCCGACGGCAACGCCTACCGCGCGTGGATCGACGGCGTGGCCAAGGGCATCGGCGACCGGAACGCCACGGTCGTCCTGGAGCCGGACGCGGTCCTGCACATGGTCGACAAGTGCACGCCGGAGCAGTTCCACGAGGAGCGCTACGACCTCCTCAGGGGCGCCGTCGGCAAGCTCAAGTCCCTGAAGAACACGAAGGTCTATCTGGACGCGGGCAACGCGGGCTGGTCCCACCCGGACGGTCTGTACGAGCCGCTGAAGCGCTCCGGCGTCGAGCAGGCCGACGGCTTCGCCGTGAACGTGTCCAACTTCCAGACCACCGAGGCCAGCAAGACCTACGGCAAGACGCTCTCCGCCAAGATCGGCGACAAGCCCTTCGTCATCGACACCAGCCGCAATGGGCGCGGGCCCTACACGGGCAAGGGCAAGGACCCCTGGTGCAACCCCCCGGGCCGGGCCCTGGGCGAGACGCCCACCACCAAGACCGGTGACCCGAAGGTCGACGCGTACCTCTGGGTCAAGCGGCCTGGGGAGTCCGACGGGACGTGTCGGGGCGGCCCGCAGGCTGGTCAGTGGTGGCCGGAGTATGCCCTCGCCCTTGCGAAGGGGAGTAAATAACTGAAGGGGCGCGGTGAACTGCGGGTCCGTTGTGGCTGGTCGCGCCCACGCGGCGGAGCCGCATATCGACACCGCCCCGCGCCCCTTATGGGGCACTCCTTACGGCACGTGCACCCACTGCGCCTTGCTCGGCGTGCCCTCGCCATCCGTCACGAAGAGCATGTACCAACCCGACTCCACCAGGCTCCGGTTCTTCGGCACCGTCACCGTGATCTTGTCGCCGGACTTCTTCATGTCGAGGGCGATCGACGTCTGGTCGATGTCCGTGACATGGGTCGTGGCGGAAGGACGGATCAGGCGGGCCTTCTTGAGGGACGCGGCGTCCTTCGTCGGGAACGTCCCCGACGCCCCCCGCTTGATGGCCCTGGGGCCAGCACCAAGCGTCGGCTGGTCGCCGTGGTACAGATACGGCGGCGTATAGATCTCCACACGCTGCTCGAAGCTCCCCGGCTTGGTGTTGGCCTTGTCGGCGTAGAGCGAGTCCGAGCCGAAGAACATCACGCGGCCGTCGGGAAGCAGGATCGAGCCCGAGTGGTAGTTGCGGCCCACGTGCGGGTCGGCGACCTTGTCGAGGGTGTTCTTGCGCGGGTCGTAAAGCCGCGCCTCGTGGATGTTGGAGGCGCCGCGGCCGCGGTAGTCCTCGGAGCCGCCGGAGATCAGGACGGAGTCGTCGGGCAGGACCGACGCCTGCGGATAGCGGGTGCCCTTGTCCAGCTCCGGGCCGTCCACGAAGCGCGGCGCCTTCGCCTTCAGGTCGACGATCCGCGTCTTCGTGCTGGACTCCTTGGACTCGCCGACGCCACCGCCGCCGACCACCATGTACCGCTGGTCCTGGGCGGGCGGCAGCTCCACCGTGTTGGAGGTCTCCAGGAGGTCCGGGTCGCTCATGCCGGGGATCTTCTTGAACTTGTTCGTGCTGAGGTCCCAGATGCCCGGGTCACGGCCGACGTCGTCGGGGCCGTAGCCGGCGTTCGAACCGGAGTAGAAGAGCTTCCCGTCGGCCATCTGGAAGATCGCCGGGTACGTCGGGAACTGCCGGACGCCCTTGGTGTACGTCCACTTCTTGGTCTTCGGGTCGTACACCTCGTTCTTGCCGGGGACCAGCTGGCCGATCTCGTCGAGGCCGGAGAGGCTGAGCACCTTGCCGTCGGTGAGCGTGGTCAGCGTGGGGTACCAGCGCGCCTCGTTCATCGGGTCGACCTTGATGTACTTCTCCGCCACCGGGTCGAACTCGAAGGTGTCCTTGATGCCCTGGAAGTCCTTCTTGTCGAGGGCGAGCTTCTGCGCGATGCCGTAGGTGTTGCGGGCGTCGGAGCCGTTCAGGCCCTGCACGCGGTAGTTGTCCTGCGTGCCGGTCTCGTACTGGGCGCCGCTCTTCTGCGCTTCGACGTAGATGCGGCCGAGGCCGGGGTCGTTGCGCAGGAACCGGCCGGTCTGCTTGTCGAAGACCTTCTTGGCGCGCTCCACGACGACCGGGTCCTTCGACACGAACGTCTTGCCGTTCTTCTTGCCGGTGAACCTGGTGCCCGCGGGCAGCGTGATCGGCTTGTCCGGGTTCTCGTTGTGGACGATCATCAGGCCGCCGGCCTTGGTGACGTCGCCCTTCAGCTTCTCGTACCGCTTGGTGCCGCCCGCGATGAGCAGCTTGCCGTCGGCGAGCTGGGTGTGGCCGGTGCAGAAGAGGTCCGTGGGCGTCGGGATCTTCTTGATGGTGTTCTTCTCGGGGTCCCACAGGCGGGTGTCGAACTTCTTCTCGTCGAAGTTCTTCTGGTTGTTCCCCGACCCCGCCACCATCAGGATCTTGCCGGTGTGGAGCAGCGACGCGTGGATCGTGTTCTGCCGGTACTCCTCGGGGAAGTCGATGACCTTCCAGTGGCCGTTGGCCGCCTTGTACTCCGGCTTGTTGATCTTGTAGTTGTGGTACTTCTCGGAGCCCACGCGCCACAGCCAGGGGCCGTTCATCCCGGCAAGGGCAAGCACCACCGCCGTGCCTATCGCGATGCGGCGGGCGCGGCGGCGGCTTGAGGGGTCTCTCATTTCTCGTGGCTCCCGAGGGCGATCTGCATGGTCTCCTCATTCGAGGCCCAGCTGGGCTTCTGCTGTCCGTGCGGTCCGTGGTGACCGGGCTGGCCGTGGTGTCCGGGCTGGCCGTGGTGCTGCCCGTGCTGGCCCTGCTGCCCGTACCCGGCGTGGTGCGTCGGCACGGCGCCCTGCTGCGCCGCGCGCGCGGCGTCGGTGTCCCCGGCGGCCCGGCCCGGCTGCCGCGTCTGCTGCTGCTTCTTCTTCTCCTGCCGCATGCCGTGCCGCCAGGCGAAGATCGGCGACGCGGTGATGAGCAGCGCGAACGTGGCCCAGATGATCATCGCCGGATGCGCGTGGTCGTACACGTACGCCGCCGTGATGGACCCGGCGAAGACCAGGATGAAGAACAGATGGATGCGGAACGTGCCGAACAGCGTGTCCGGGCTCGCCGAGTCGCCCTTGGGCGTCACCACGAACTTGGACTTGCGGCGCAGCGCGGCGTCCATCAGTGAGCGCGCGTAGATGGGCGCCGAGAGCGCCGACATCACCATGCCCGCGACACCGCCAGAGCCCTCGGGCTCGTGCGGCGAGACGTTGTGGCGGCGGTTCCAGATGTACAGGCCGATCTGCAGCGCCGACGCGTTGCCGTACAGCATCAGCCAGATGGTCGGGTCGATGTTCACGCCGGACGCGCCGAGGCCCAGGAACAGGGCGCAGCTCAGCGCCGCAAGGATCCAGTTCATGGCGGACATCGGGTAGAAGATGACCATCATCGTGTAGTTGAAGAACCGCCCCGGGGGCAGCGAGAACGGCGCCTTCCAGAACTGCTTGAGGATGGTCTCGTACGTCCCGCGCGACCAGCGCAGCTGCTGCGTGAAGAAGTCCGTCCAGGCGTTGGGTCCCTCGCCGACGGCGAGGACGTCCGGGGTGTAGACCGACTTCCACTTCTTCCCGGTGTCCGGGTTCTTGGCGCGGTGTATCTCGAAGCCCGTCGCCATGTCCTCGGTGATCGAGTCGTACAGGCCGCCGATCTGCTTGAGGGCCTTGATCCGTACGGCGTTACTCGTGCCCACGAACATGGGTGAGCCGTAGGCGTTGCCCGCGCGCTGGATCAGGGCGTGGAAGAGGAACTGCTGGGACTCGGCGGCCTTGGTGACGAACGTGTCGTAGTTGCCGTACACCTGCGGGCCGATGACGAAGCCGACGTCCGGGTCGCGGAAGAAGCCGAGCATCCGCTCCAGGTAGTTGGGCATCGGGACGTGGTCGGTGTCGACCGAGGCGAAGTAGTCGTAGCCGTCGCCGTGCGCGTCCAGCCAGGCGTTGTAGTTGCCGTGCTTGGTCTTGGCGCGGTGCGGGCCCTTGGCCTGGTTCCACTTCGCTATGCCCTTGCGGGAGAAGTGGTGCACGCCGAGGCGCGCGCAGACCGCCTTGACCTCGGGGTCGTCGCCCTCGTCGAGCAGCCAGACGTGCAGCAGGCCGCGGTGGCGCAATTTGACCGCTGCTTCGAGCGTCTTCGTCACCATCTCGATCGGCTCCTTGCCGGGCACGAACGAGGTGAGGAAGGCGACGCGCGTGCCGGTCTCGGGCACGACGGGCACCGGGTCACGGGCGACGAGCGTGGCGTGCGCGTTCGACAGGACGTTCATGCAGCGGAAGAACTCGATCAGGCCGATCGAGACGAGCATGACGACGTCGAGCACCGGCAGGAAGTCGTACGCGGGGTAGTCGCGTTCGGTCCAGTGCTCGGGCTGGAGCAGCCAGGCGAGCAGGACGAGCGAGAGCAGCGGCGCCGCGCCGAGCATCAGGGCGGCGCGGATGCGGTGCGGCTCCTGGGAGAGCAGCGAGCGGTACTGGACCTTGTACGGCTTCGACGGGTCCGGCTGTGTGAGGGGCCCGGCCAGGCGGCTGTAGTGCTCGTAGTCGTAGCGCGGCAGGGACTTCTTGATGCGACGGAAGCCGCCCGTCCGCGACACCGCTCTGAGCTGGGTCGTCTGGGACGGGTCGCTGTGCTGCTCGCCCGCCGGCGTGGACGTCATGGTCATCCCCCCGCACGCGGCCGTCCGCGTGGTCGTCGGTCCTTCCGCCCGCCGGGTCGTCTCCCCGGCCTTCGCGGACGCATGAGTGGCCGGCCACTCTCTGCTGAGACAGCGAAAGGTGGCCTTCCGGTTGCATGATGCCCCCCTCGGCATCCGTTCATGAACGCGGGGACCCCCTGTCCTGGCGTTCATGCGGAGCTCTCACGGCGGCCCGTGCCCAAGCCCCCCAACTGCCCCGTGCCGCACGCTTCATGAAGCCCGGGCCTGCCCGGGACTCCCGTCAGGGTTCTACGCGCCTAGCCATGATCGCAAGAGCGAAACAAGGAGTTTACCGGTCATATGTGGGATGGGGGGCGGTTGTTGAGGCGGGAGCGGTCAAACGGGTGCGAATGTTACCGAAGTGTTCCCTTATCGCCCGCTCGGCCCGGAGCACGTCCGAGGAGCGCACCGCGTCCAGGATCTCGCGGTGCTGCCGACAGGTGATCTTGGGGTCCTGGGGGACGTCGACCAGGTCGGTGCGGACGCGGTGGAAGGCGTCCCAGAACGCCTCGAGGACCTCGCCGAGCAGCCGGTTGCCCAGGCAGCGGTAGAGGGTGGTGTGGAAGGCGCGGTCGGTCTCGGCGCGCACGGCGCCGCCGGGCGGCGCGGCCTCGGCGTCCATGCGGTCCACGAGGGCGTCGAGCTCGGCCAGGTCGGCGGGCGGGATGGAGCCCGCGAGGCGCGCGATGAGGCCGGTCTCGACGGCCTCGCGCAGTTCGAGCAGCTGGAGCAGGCTGTCCTCGCCGCGGTAGTGCCCGGCGACGGTGCGGAACGTGAGGCCCTCGATCATCGGCGCCACCGACATCGGCCCGACGTAGGTGCCGAAGCCGTGGCGGATCTCGACGATGCCCATCGCCTGGAGGGCCTTCAGGGCCTCGCGCACCGAGTTCCGGCTGACGCCCAGGTGCTCCATCAGCTCGGGCTCGGTGGGCAGCACGGCCCCGGAGGGCAGCCGCTGGTCGATGATGAGCTTCTTGATCCGCTCCTGGATGTCGCGCGCCATGGCGCAACGGTAGCGGTCGTCCCTGGTCGGCAGGGGGGTGAGCAGCGAAAAGGCCCCCCGTCGGAACGGAGGGCCTTTTCGTGTCTGTGCGCCGCCAGGGACTCGAACCCCGGACCCGCTGATTAAGAGTCAGCTGCTCTAACCAACTGAGCTAGCGGCGCCTGCTGACCTGGATAACTCTACCGGACGTCCGGGGGTGGTCATGACCACCGGCTGGCGGGGTGGGCCGGGGCGGGTTCCTTGGCGGGCCATTCGGGGGTGTCGTGCGTACGGGCGGGCCCGGACCCGGAAAGGCGGGGCGCTCCGTCATTCGGACCGTCAACATGCGCCATCCGGAGACAGTTGAGAAACTGACGGATGTGCAGATGCGCGGACAAGCCGCTCGGGGGGAAATCCCCGGGGAACTCTCGGGGTGTGAGGGGAATCGCATGGAGGCTGCTCCGGTATTCGAGGAATTCGAGCCCGCGACCGACTGCGACTGCCCCGGATGCGTGCACTGGCGGCGCTCGGGAACGCACGCCCTGCCGCCCCGGCTCGGCGGCCACCCGGCGGCGCACGGGGCCCGCCGCGCGCTCGTCCTCGCGACCGCGGCGGGCTCCGTGCTCGGATCGGGCCAGGCGGTGGCGGCCCCCGTGACGGCCCCGGTACCGGGATGGTTTCCGCAGGTCAGAGAGGGTGCGCTGGCCGATTCCCGGCCGGGTGTCGACGATCCGGCCACGCCGCAGGGCAAGCAGAGCGCCCTGCACGGGGCCGCGGGACAGGGCGCGCGGCTGCGCACGACGACCCGGGCCGAGATCATCAACCGGGCCAAGCGATGGGTGGCCGCCGAGGTGCCGTACAACCTGCACGGCTTCTGGTCCGACGGCTACCGGCAGGACTGCTCCGGCTTCGTCTCCATGGCCTGGAATCTCGGCGGGAACGAATGGACGGGCAGCCTCGCCACGTACGGCACGCGCATCTCCAAGGACGCGCTGAAACCCGGCGACATTCTCCTCTTCCACAATCCGGCGAACCCGGAGAGAGGTTCGCACGTGACGATTTTCGGCGGCTGGACCGACTACACGCGCAACTATTACCTCGCCTATGAGCAGACCCGGCCGCACGCCCGCAGAGCGGCCACGCCCTATGCGTACTGGAAGTACGCGGACCGCTATCTGGCCTATCGCTACAAGGGGCTGCGGAGCGCGGGCCAGGGCGCGCCCGACGCCTCGGACGCGGCGCGCTACCCCGGCGCGCGGGCCTTCGGACCCGGCGCGAACAACCCGTACGTCACGCGGCTCGGGAAGATGCTGGTGGCCCGGGGCGGCGCCCGCTACTACCGCTCGGGCCCGGGGCCGCGCTGGACCGAGGCCGACCGCAGCGCGACGCGGGCGTTCCAGCGGGCGCAGGGCTGGACGGGCGCCGACGCGGACGGGCTTCCGGGGCCGACGACCTGGTCGTATCTGGTGCGTGGGGCGGGGCGGGACATTCCGGCGGGCGGGGGCGGGACCGCTGGCGCGGGTGGCGCGAACGGTACGTCGGGTGCGTCCGGTGGGTCTGGTGGGCCCGGTGTGCCCGGTGTGCACGGGGTTCCCCGGGTTCCGGCCTTCCCCGGTAAGGGCTATTTCCGGCCGGGGCAGCGCAACCGGTACGTCGAGCTGCTCGGGCGGCAGCTGGTGCGCAAGGGGTTCGGGGCGTCGTACGCGGTGGGGCCGGGGCCGCGCTGGGGCGAGGCCGACCGGCGCGCGGTCGAGGCGTTCCAGCGGGCGCAGGGGTGGCGGGGCGGGGCGGCGGACGGGGTTCCGGGGCCGGAGACGTGGCGGCGGCTCTTCCGGTGAGGGGGATGTCGGTTCGGGGGTCGGGTCCGGTACGGAACGCGCGACGGAGGCACGGATGAGTACAGCGACACAGCGGCCGTCGGAGTCGGGCGGCGGGACGGGTGCCGGGCCGGGCGGTGGGACCGGCGGTGGGACCGGCGGTGGGACCGGCGGTGGGAGTGGGGTCGGCGGGGCCGGTGGTCGGCCGCCTCGGCTCATCCACAGTGAGGCCACCACCGAGATCCCCGTCCACCTGCTCTTCCGCGACGACCCCCAGGACCCGGTCGCCCTGCCGCCCACGGTGGTGCGGCGGCACGGCACCGAGCCCACGCGTGCGGCGCGGCGCGCGGCGGACAAGGCGCCCCCGTCGGTGCCGTCCGCTCCGGCCGGCGTCGTCCCGGGGCCCGCCCCCGTGGCCGTGCCCGACATCGACCCGGACCTCGTCGAGCGGCACGCGCGCGTGCTGCCCGGGGCCGTCGGGGTGCTCGTCGGCGGGGCGGGCGCCGCGGTGTGCGTGCTCGCGCTGTGGTGGGCGGGGGTGCTGCCGGGGCCGGTCGTGCGGATCGTGGGGCTGCCGGGGCGCGGCGGGTCCGGGGTGGCGGGGAGCGGGGCGGCGGGGATGGGGGGCGCGTGGTGGGCGGTGCTCGCCGGGGGCGGGGCGCTCGCGCTGTTCGGGTTCGGGGGGCTCGCCCGGGGGCGGGTCGGCGGGGCGTGGGTGCTCACGCTCTTCGGCCGGTACCGGGGGAGCGTGCGGCGGACGGGGCTGCTGTGGGTGAACCCGCTGCTGCTGCGGCGCCGTGTCGACGTACGCCTCCGGCACTGGCGCAGCGAGCCGATGCCGGCCGTGGACCGCTCGGGTGTCGCGCTGCGCGTCGTGGTGCTCGTCGTGTGGCGGGTCAAGGACACCGCGCGGGCGACGCTCGCCGTCGCGGACCACCAGGAGTATCTGCGCGAGTGCGTCGAGGCGACCACGGCGCGCGTCCTGTCCCGGCTGCCCGCCGACGCCTTCCACGACGTCCATGGCTCAGCCGGTGCCGCCACCGGTGCCGCCGCGGGTGGGGCCGACGACGGTCCGACGCTGCGCGACGCCGAGGCCGTCGGCGAGGCGCTGACCCGGGCGCTCGCCGCGCAGGCCGAGCCGGTCGGCGTCGAGGTCTTCTCCGCGCAGCCGACCCGGATCGAGTACGCACCGGAGGTCGCCGCCGCGATGCACCGCCGCCGGATCGCCGCCCTCGACGCGCGCCACCGCGACAGCGTGCTCACGTCGGTCGTGGACGCCGTCGAGGACACGGTGGCCCGCCTCACCGGGCGCGGCCTGGTCGAGCTCGACGACTACGAGCGCAAGGCGCTGGTCAAGGATCTGACGGTGGCGTTCTACACGGGGCACGGCGAGCGCTGACGGCGCCTGGCGCCCCGTCCGGACCGCACCTGGCCCCCGTCTGACCGCACTGCACCGCACCGGACCGCACTGCACCGCGCGCGGCGGCCCGGCCGCATTGCCGGTGAACCGGTGGCGGCCGGGCGGGAACGGCACGGTCGGATCGCTCCGACTATTGGTATGGACATGTTCAACTACGCGCAATAATCTGGGACTTGGTCTAGACCGCACTTCCCCGCAGTGCCCCAGGGGCACCGACACAGCTCGGGTCCGTCAGTGCCCCAGGGGTCCCAGAGGGCTGCCCCCGCACCACGCGGCCTTCCCTGTCGGCACGAGCGACACCAGCCCCACCAGCGAGACCACCAGCCCCACCAGCCTCACCAGTCCTACCAGCCCCACCAGGCAAGACAAGTCCGTCAGCGCGCGCACGGCTCACAGAACTCCCCCACGTTCTTCAGGAGCAGCAGCATGCGAAAGAAGATGTCCGCGGCCATGCTCGGGATGGCGACGGTCGGAGCGTTCGCGCTCTCCACCGGCGGCGCCAGCAGCCATGGCTACACCGACCTGCCCGCAAGCCGTCAGATCAACTGCGCCAAGGGCGTGGTGACCGGCTGCGGCGCCATACAGTACGAACCGCAGAGCGTCGAGGGCCCCAAGGGCTTCCCGGCGGGCGGTCCTGCCGACGGAAAGCTCTGCTCCGCCGGGCTCGCCGGCTTCAGTTCGCTGAACAAGCCGACGCAGCCGAACGGCAACGCATGGCCCACGACGAAGCTGTCGGGCGGCCAGAGCTACACCTTCCGCTGGCAGTTCACCGCGCGGCACCGCACCACCGACTTCCGGTACTACATCACCAAGCAGGGCTGGAACGAGAGCCAGCCCCTGACGAGGGCGGCGCTCGACACCCAGCCGTTCCTCACCGTTCCCTACAACGCCCAGCAGCCGCCCGCGACCCTCTCGCACAGCGGCACGATCCCGAGCGGCCGCAGCGGCCACCACGTGATCCTCGCGGTCTGGACGATCGCCGACACGGGCAACGCGTTCTACGCCTGCTCCGACGTCACCTTCTGATCCGTTCCGACCCGTTCCGAGCCACCCCCCACGGGGCTGTGCCGCGCACGCCGTCCGCACGGACGGCGTGCGCCGGCACGCGCCTCTCCTCATCTGACGGAGCGTCAACTACCGTGCCCCGTCATGGACGCCAAGGACAGCACGCCGGGCACCGTCGCCGAACTCGTCGCGGCACGCTGGGGCGACCACCGCCCCGGCCTGCGCTTCGAACGGCTCACGCTCAGCCACCACCAGGTGGCCGCGGGCGCCGCGGCGCGGGCCGCGCTGCTCACGGAGCGGCTGCGGCCGCGCGGCGAACCGCACATCGGCGTGCTCCTCGACAACACACCTGAATACCCGCTGTGGCTGAGCGCCGCGGCCCTCGCGGGCGCGGGCGTCGCCGGCCTCAACCCCACCCGGCGCGGCGCCGAACTGGCCCGCGACATCCTGCACACCGACTGCCAGATCCTGGTGACGGAGCGGGCGCACCTGCCGCTCGTCGACGGGCTCGAACTGCCGGGCGTGCGGGTGCTCGTGACGGACACGACCGCGTACGAGGAGCTCCTGGCCGCGTACGAGGGTGCCGCACCGGAGACCGCGCCGGGCGTCGGCCCGCGCAGCCGCCTGCTGCTCTACTTCACCTCCGGGTCGACGGGAGCGCCCAAGGCGGCCCTGTGCAGCCAGGGACGGCTCGCGGCGGCGAGCCGCTCCCTGGTGTCGCACTTCGGCGTGCGCGCCGACGACGTCCACTACGTGTGCATGCCCCTGTTCCACGGCAACGCGGTCATCGCCGACTGGGCGCCCGCGCTCGCCGCCGGGGCCCAGGTGGCGCTGCGCCGCCGCTTCTCCGCGTCCCGGTTCCTCGGGGACGTACGCCACTTCGGAGCGACGTACTTCACGTACGTGGGCCGGGCCGTGAGCCATGTCCTCGCCACGCCGGAGGCCCCCGACGACCACGACAACCCGCTGCGCGTCGGCTTCGGCACCGAGGCCGGGGCCGTGGACGCGCGGCGCTTCGAGGAGCGGTTCGGGGTGCGGCTGGTCGAGGGGTACGGGTCGTCCGAGGGCGGCGCGGCGATCCAGCGGAGCCCCGGTACGCCGCCCGGTGCCATCGGCCGCGCCGCGCCCGGCGACGACCTGGTGGTCCTCGACCCCGCCACGCGTGCGGAGTGCCCGCCCGCCGTCTTCGACGCCGACGGCCGCGTCCGCAACGGCGACGCGGCGATCGGCGAGCTGGTGAACCGGGGGCCGAGCCCCTTCGAGGGGTACTGGCGCAACCCCGCCGCCGACGCGGAGCGCGTCCGGGACGACGGCTGGTACTGGACCGGGGACCTGTTCTACCGGGACGCCGACGGCTACTTCTACTTCGCCGCACGCGCCGACGACCGCATCCGCGTCGACAGCGAGAACCTCGCGGCGGCGATGATCGAGGACATCCTCGCGCGCTGGGACGACGCGACGGCCGTCGCCGTGTACGCGGTCCCGGACCCGGTCGCGGGGGACCAGGTGATGGCGGCGCTGGCCCTGCGCCGGGGGACGGCCTTCGACCCACTCGCCTTCACCGCGTTCCTGCGGGCACAACGGGACTTGGGGACGAAGATGGCGCCACGCTTCGTACGCGTCGTACGGGAGCTGCCGACGACCGCCACGAACAAGGTGGCGCGGGCCGCCCTGAGGGGGGAGGGGTTCCACTGCACGGACCCGGTGTGGTGGCGCCCGCTGTCAGGGGAGGACAGGTACCGACGCTTCACGGAGGAGGACGCGACGGACCTGGTAGAGCAGTTCAAGAAGCGAGGCAGACAGGACCAACTCCCCCCGCAGCCGCCGACGGCGAAGCACCCCCACGAGGGGCGTCCCCCCGAAGCCAGGGTGGAAACGGGCGGGCGGGTGGGAGAGGCCGATAGCGTGAGCCCATGTGGCGGGGGACAGCATGGCGAGGCGCACTCTACGTAGGGACGGGATTCCTCCTGGGCCTCCTCCTATGCGCCGGGCTGGCCCTGGGACTCACCCTCAGCCTCATCCTCATAGGCATCCCCCTGCTCGCCTTGGCGGGCATCCCCGTAGGCGCCCTGGAACGCCAACGGCTACGCCTCATGCTCCCGGGGCCCGCGGCCACCCCGCACCGCACCCCCGAGGCCCCCGGCCTCACCGCATGGCTGCGCCTGCGCGTGAGGGAACAGGCGACGTGGCGCGAGCTCGCGTACGCCGTCCTGATGGCGGTCGTCCTGTGGCCCCTGGACCTGACGGTGGCCGCGTGCACCCTGGGCCTGCCCCTCGCCCTGGTGGCGGCGCCCGCCCAACTCGCCCTCACGGGCGGCCCGGACGGCGGCGGCGCGAGGCCCGCCAAGCTGTGGCTCGTCGACGCCTACCCGGCGGCCTGGGGCACCGCCGCGCTCGGCCTGGTCCTGCTCGCCGTCCTGGCGTACCCGCTCGGCGCGTACGCCGTCGCCCGCGCGCGGCTCGCCCTGCTGCTCCTGTCCGCGCGCGAGGCGGAGACGGAGGCCCGGCTCGCCGAGGTGACCCGCTCGCGGGCCCGGCTCGTCGCGGCCTTCGAGGCGGAGCGCCGCAGGATCGAGCGGGACCTGCACGACGGCGCGCAGCAGCGCCTGGTCGCGCTCAGCATGACCCTGGGCCTCGCCCGCCTCGACGCGGACCCGGAAGGGCCGCTCGCGGCGCGCCTGGCCACCGCACACAGGGAGGCCGACCAGGTGCTCGCGGAGCTGCGCGAACTGATCCGCGGCGTGCACCCGCAGGTCCTCGCCGACTACGGCCTCGCCGCCGCCCTGGAGGACGCCGCCGACCGCTCCCCGGTGCCGGTGGACACCGACGTGCGGCTGCCCCGGCTGCCCGAACCCGTCGAGTCCGCCGGGTACTTCGCGGTCCGCGAGGCCCTGGCCAACGTCGCGAAGCACAGCGGGGCCGCGCGGGTCGCGCTGCGCGCGCGGTACGCGGACGGCGCGCTGCGCGTCGACGTGCGCGACGACGGGCACGGCGGCGCCGACCCGGCGCGCGGCACCGGCCTGACGGGGCTCGCGGACCGCCTCGCCGTCCTCGATGGCACACTGACCGTCACCAGCCCGCCCGGCGGCCCGACCGTCCTCTCCCTGGAGATCCCGTGCAGCCCCGCACCCACCGCGTAGTCCTCGCCGAGGACAGCGTGCTGCTGCGCGAGGGCCTCGTCGGGGTGCTGAAGCGCTTCGGCCACGACGTCGTGGCGGCGGTCGGCGACGCGGACGCGCTGCGCGCCGCCGTGACGGCGCACGAGCCGGACGTCGTCGTCACCGACGTACGGATGCCGCCCGGGTTCCAGGACGAGGGCCTGCGGGCCGCCGTCGCCCTGCGCGCCGAACGCCCCGGCCTGCCGGTGCTCGTGCTCAGCCAGTACGTGCAGCGCGCGTACGCCGCCGAGCTCCTCGACACCGGGGACGGCGGCGGCGTCGGCTACCTCCTGAAGGACCGGGTGGGGCAGGTCGAGCAGTTCGTGGACGCGTTCACACGGGTCGCGGCGGGCGGCACGGTCGTGGACCCCGAAGTCGTACGCCAGTTGCTGCGCCGCAGGCGCGACCCGCTGGAGCGGCTCACCCCGCGCGAGCGCGAAGTCCTCGCCCTGGTCGCGGAGGGCAGGTCCAACGCGGCGATCGCCGCCGAACTCGTCGTCACGGAAGCCGCCGTGGGCAAGCACATCGGCAACATCCTCGGCAAGCTCGACCTGCCGGTCACCGACGGTACGCACCGCCGTGTCCTCGCCGTCCTCGCGTATCTGAGGGCCTGAGTCCCCGTGCCCGTACCCGAGTTGACGTGTACGTATCGACTACGATCCCGGGCATGAGCGTGTCGGACCAGGCGCCAGCGGAACGGAAGGCCCTCACCCCGCGCCAGGCGCGGCGGCTGCGCGTCGTCGCCGCCACCGCGGGGATGGCGGTGGCGGCGGTGCTGCTCGGGGCGCGCCTCGCGAACAGGTCGTCCGTCCTGGTCGTCGGCGTGTACGGGCTGCTGCTCATTCTCTGCGGTCTGGTCGTCGAGCTCAGCAGGCGCGGCCGGACCAGGCTCGGCAGCTATCTGCTCGGCGCCGGCCTGGTCGCGGCGGTGGTCATGGACGTCGCCGTGCTCTCCTGAGGTGCGGTCCCGCCGGTGCGGCGCCGAGGCTCAGCAGCGCCGGTACACGTGGCCGCGCTCCCCGGCGGGGCGTACGTCGCGGTCGCGCAGGACGACGGACAGCTTTGCGCCCCAGCGGCGGCACGCGGTCTCGTACCCCTTCGTCTCGTACTCGACGTCGAAGACCTTCCCGTCGAACTCCTCGGCGTACGCCTCGCACTCGTCGTACTGCCCGCACTCCTCCGCGACCGCGAAGTCGAACCCGATCCGCTTGCCGAGGAGCTCGGTGGTGTTCTTCTGCGCGATGGCCAGGCCCTGTGCGTGCGCCCTGCGCACCAGGAGGCGCGCGAACCTCACCGCGTCGTCGTCCTTGAGCCGGCCGCCGGAGCGCGCGTACGAGTCGAGGTTGTCGGGCTCCACGGCGTCGTACCCGGCGCGTGCGCAGCCGTCGATCCAGGGGCCCACGACATCGAGCAGGGCCTTGCGCCGGTCCGCGGTGGAGATGTCGAGCAGTGGCTCGTTCCAGTCCTTGTCCATGACGAGCCCGCCGTCGTCGTCGCGCAGGAGGAGACGCGGGTGCTCGTCCCGCCACCACTTCTCGGTCTTGCGTCCTGGCTGGGCCTGGAAGGCGTTGACGTAGCAGATGTTGTAGCGGCCGGGTACGGGCTTCGCCGCGCGGTCGCGGGAGACGGCCTTGACGCCGTCGGGGGGCGGGTAGGCGCCGCCCAGCTGGTAGTCGAAGGGGGTGTCGGGGCGGGGCAGGCGCGGGGTGCCCTCGGCCTTCGTGGGCGACGGGTCGTCGGTGGCGCAGCCCGCGAGGAGGGCCGCGGCGAGGGCGAGGCCGAGGGAGAGAGGGAGGGCGCGGGACGCGCGTCGTGCCGGCATCGGACCGTCCTGTGAGTTCCGGGTGAGGTGCGCGTCCCAGTGTGCGCTCGCCGCGCGGCGCTCAGTCCGCGTAGGACGCCCCTTCGACGACCGCGAACGGCGGGTCGTCGGCCAGATAGAAGTGCCCGCCCGCGAAGGTGAGCAGCTCGAACGCGCCCCCGGCCGACTGCTCCCATGCGGCGGCCTCCTCCGGGGTCACCCGGGTGTCCGTCTCGCCGAGGAGGGCCGTGACCGGGCAGTCGAGCGGGCCCGGCGTGGCCGCGTACCCGGCGACCATCCGGAAGTCCGCGGTCACGTACGGCATCACGAGCTCCAGGAAGACCGGGTTGTCCAGGAGCTCCGCGTCCGTGCCGCCCAGCTGCCGCAGGGTCCGCAGGATGGACTGGTCGTCCAGGGCCAGGGCCTTCTCGGGGGTGCCGTTCGTGGTCCGCGGGCCGCGCGCCGCCGAGGCGAAGAAGTGGCTCACGCGGCGGCCGCGCTCCTGCAGCAGGTGGGCCACCTCATAGGCGACGAACGCGCCCATGCTGTGCCCGAAGAACGCGAGGGGCCGGTCGTCGGCCGAGGACAGGAGCTCCGCGGCCACCTCGCGCGCCATCCCCTTCAGGTCCGTGGCGGGCGGCTCGGAGATGCGCTCCGCGCGCCCCGGATAGCGGACGACGTGCACCTCGAAGTCCGTGAGCGCCTTGCCCCACGAACGGAAGAAATAGGGCGAGCCACCGGCGTGCGGGAAGCACACGAGGCGCCGCGCGGCAAAGGGACGCGCTTCGGTCCGTTCGGTCCACACCATGTCGATCCCCCACCATCCCCCGTAGGTCAAGACCGTTACCGCGCCCATGATTCCATCTCGCACTGACGTGCGCCGGGCCGGTGCCTGTGACGTGCGGCACCCCGGTCCCGCGCTCAGGGAGGGGGAAACGACGAGAAGGCCCTCCGCCGGAGCGGAGGGCCTTCTCGCTGTCTGTGCGCCGCCAGGGACTCGAACCCCGGACCCGCTGATTAAGAGTCAGCTGCTCTAACCAACTGAGCTAGCGGCGCCTGCTGACAGAGAAAATATTACCTGGTCCCAGGGGGTGCTCGTGACCACCGCCCCGTGCGGCGGGACCGTGCACCCGGTGAGGGCGGACCGCGGGCTCAGAGGGCGAGGGAGAGCAGCACCGGCGCCGCCCTGCGGTTCAGGGTCTCCGCGGCGGCCCGCAGCCGGTGGGCGCGCTCGACCGGCAGGGACAGGGCGAGGGAGCCGACCGTCGCGCCCGCGGTGATCGGGACGGCGGCGCAGACCGTGCCGACCGCGTACTCCTGGAGGTCGAGGACCGGGACCGTCGGGGCCTGGGCGGCGAGCCTGCTCAGCAGGATCCGCTCGCTGGTGATCGTCCGCGAGGTGAGCCGGGCCATCTTGTGGCGGGAGAGGTGGTCCCGGCGCCCGTTCACGTCGAGCTGGCCGAGGAGGCTCTTGCCGACCGCGCTGGCGTGGGCGGCGACCCGGAAGTCCACCCACTCGTTGACCTTGGGCGTGCGCGGGCCGTCCGCACAGTCCGTGACGCGGATCTCACCGTCCACATAGCGGCTCACGTACACCGCGGCGCCGATCGCGTCGCGCAGGCCGCCGAGGGTGTCCTGGAGCTTGTCGCGCAGGACGAGGCCCCGGTCACGGGCGGAGCCGAGCCGGGAGAGCGAGACCCCGGGGACGTACGCCCCGTCGGTGATCTGCTCGACGTACCCCTCGCGGCGCAGCATGCGCAGGAGCGGGGTCAGGCGCGCCGCGGGCAGCCTGGCCTCGCGGCACAGCTCGGACTCGGTCACGCCGCTGCCGCGGCGCGCGACGACTTCGAGGACGCGCAGGGCGTGCTGCACCGACTGGTGCGCCGTCGTCTCGTGCTGCAACGCCACAGTTCCCCCCACGGAACAGTTCCAGACAGCTGGACAACGTCCACGATAGCTGTCAAATCCCCTCCGGGGAGAGGGTGTTGACAAGCCAGGTGGCGCACTTCCGACCTTTCGGGTCGGGGGCGCGCCACCGGCTCACAACGCGGCCGTCGCGGCGCGGCGACCCCGGCCCCGCGTCACAGCACCGCCGACAGGAACTCCCGGGTCCGCTCGTGCTCCGGATCGCTGAAGATCTTCTCCGGCGGCCCGGACTCGATCACGCGGCCCGCGTCGAACATGAGCACCTGGTCCGAGATGTCCCGCGCGAAGTTCATCTCGTGCGTCACGCAGAGCATCGTGATGTCCGTGGTGTGCGCGATGTCCCGCAGGACGTCGAGGACGCCCGCCACCAGCTCCGGGTCGAGCGCGGACGTCACCTCGTCCAGGAGCAGCACCTGCGGCCGCATCGCGAGGGCGCGGGCGATCGCGACGCGCTGCTGCTGGCCGCCCGAGAGCTGCGTCGGGTACGCGTCGCAGCGGTCCCCGAGCCCGACCATCTCGAGCAGGTCACGGGCCCGCTGCTCGGCCTCGTCCTTGGGCAGGCCGAGGACGGTGACGGGCGCCTCCGTGATGTTGCGGAGCACCTTCATGTTCGGGAAGAGGTTGAACTGCTGGAAGACCATCCCGATGTTCTTGCGGACCTCGCGGACGTGCTTCTCGCCCGCGGGCACGAGCTTGCCGTTCTTCTCCTCGTGCGTCAGGTACTCGCCGCCGACCTTGATCGTGCCCTCGTCGGGCTTGAGCAGCGTCATCAGGAGCCGCAGGATCGTCGTCTTGCCGGATCCCGAAGGACCGATCAGCGTCACGTGCTTGCCGGAGTCGACGGAGAAGTCGAGCTCGTCGAGGACCGTGTTCGACCCGAAGCGCTTGACGACCTTGTCGAAGCGGATCAGCTCGCTGCCGTCGACCGCGGGGTTCGGCTGTTCTTTGGAAAGGCTGGTGTCAGCGGACAAGACGGCGCTCCAGGGCTCGCAGGAGGAGGGACGACGGGTAGGCGATGAGGATGAAGGCGACGCCGACGACGGTCAGCGCCTCCGTGTACTGGAAGGTCTGCGCGGCCTCCAGACGGGAGCGCTGAAGCAGCTCAAGGACGCCGATGCTGGCGAGCAGCGGGGTGTCCTTGAGCATCGCGATGACGTAGTTGCCGAGCGCGGGCACCACGCGGCGGATCGCCTGCGGCAGGATCACCGCGGTCCACGTGCGCGGGTACGACAGGCTGAGCGCCTTGGCGGCCTCCCACTGGCCGACCGGCACGGCCTCGATGCCCGCCCGGTACACCTGCGCGGTGTACGTCGAGTAGTGAAGGCCGATCGCGACGATGCCGGTCGTCTCCGCGGAGAACTGGATGTCCCACTCCGGAAGCACGAAGAAGAGGAAGAACAGCTGCACCAGGAGCGGGGTGTTGCGGATGAACTCGGTGATCAGGCTGACGGGCCAGCGGACGAAGCGCGTCGGCGCCCGGAAGGCCAGCGCCCACACGAGCCCGAGCGAGAAGGAGATCAGCGAGCCGAGCACGAGGATCTGGAGGGTCTCGACCACGCCGTCCCAGAAGTGCGGCATGAAGTCGGCGACGGCGCCCCAGTCCCACTTGTCCGCAGTGTTGTTGCCGTCGTTCATCGGGACACACCCCCGCCCGTGACGCCCGCGCTCCTCAACTCGTCGGACTTCGCCGATGGCTGACGGAACCTCAGCCACGGCCCGATGCCCTGGCGCGGCTCCGGGAACTGCCCGACCCCGGCCTTCGCCTTCCGCTCCAGGACCTTCATGCCGCGCGTGAGCAGGAAGGCGATCACGAAGTAGATGACGAGCGTGATCGAGTAGATCTGCGCGCTCTCGGTCGTGGCGAGCCGCACCAGATAGGCGGCGAAGGACACGTCGCCGATGCCGAGCATGGAGACGAGCGCGGTGCCCTTCAACAGCTCGATCAGCAGGTTGCAGAACGACGGGATCATCTCGGGGACCGCCTGCGGCAGCAGGATGAGCCGCATCCGCTGCCACGGCGTGAAGCTCAGCGCGACCCCCGCTTCGCGCTGGGCCGGGGCCACCGCGTTCAGGGCGCCGCGGACGATCTCGGCGCCGTAGGCACCGTAGGAGAGGCCGAGCGCGAGCACCGCGGCCCACATCGGCACCAGCGCCCAGCCCACGAGCTGCGGCAGGACGAAGAAGATCCAGAACATCAGGACGAGCGCGGACGTGCCCCGGAATATCTCCGTGTAGAGCCCGGCGAAGAACCGCACGACGCGCAGCCGGTGCGTACGGGCGATGCCGATGCCGAAGGCCACGACGGTCGCGAGCGCGGCGCTGTACAGGGTCAGCTGGATGGTGATCCAGATGCCGGGCAGCACCCACTGTTCCCACAGACCCGCTGTCATCGGCACAGCTCCTTGGCGGTCAGGGTGGTCATCTCGGCCTGCGTGAAGCCGAATCGTTTGAGCACCCGGAAGAGCTCGCCGCTCTTCTTCATCTTGTGGATCTCCACGTTGAAGGCGTCGCGCAGCCCGGTGTCCGTGGGCCGGAACGTGAAGCCGCCGCCGTCGACGTGCTTCTTGCCGTCGATGACCGGCGCGAAGGCCTTGGTGGCCTCGGCCCTGCGGCTCTTGCGCACCACTTCGCGCGCGGTCAGGGCGGTGCCTCCGAAGACGTCGATGCGCCCGGCCTCGACGGCGTTCATGCCGGCGACCTGGTCCTGGAAGATGACGATGTCGCTCTCGCGGTACCCGGCGGCGACGGCGTAGCCGATCTCGGCGTACCCGGTGCCCGTACCGAACTTGGCCTTCTTCCGCACGACGTCCTGGTACGTGTGCAGGCCCATCGGGTTGCCCTTGCGGACGATGAAGGAGTCCAGCATCTGGTACTCGGGGTCGGAGAAGATGACCTTCTGGCAGCGCTCCTTGTTGATGTACATCCCGGCGGACACGACGTCGAACTGCTGGGTCGTGAGCCCCGGGATCAGCGAGCCGAACTCGGTCGCGACGGGCTGCACGCTGTCGACGCCGAGCCGCTTGAAGATGATCCTGGCGAGCTCCACCGCCTCGCCGGTGAAGTCACCCTCGTCGTTGATGTACCCGTACGGCGCCTCGCCCGCGATGCCGAGCCGCACCGTGCCCTGCGACTTCAGGCGGGCCAGGGTGTCGCCCGTCGGCACGCGGCTGCACCCCGCGGCGCCGAGCGCCCCGGCCGCGCCGAGACCGGCGACGGAGGCGAGCACGGCACGCCGCCGCGGGCCTCTTCGCGTCCCTTTCGGTGCTCTCTGTGTCTGATTCGGGTTCCTCAGTGGTGGAGCCATGGGCGCGCGGCTACCCGACTCGATGCGAGATATGCCGGTGACTTCGAGCCCCTGACCCGATCGTTGTCGTCTTGACGCGGGCCGTGATCCGGGGAGGACCATGGGGTCCATGGCAGACCGCTACATCGAAGTCGCCCTGGCCAAGCGCGGTGTCCGCGCGACCGCGAAGCTCCTGGACGAGCGGGCTCCGGTGACGTGCGCCGCCGTGTGGGACGCGCTGCCGCTCGGCGGCGACGTCTACCACGCGAAGTACGCCCGCAACGAGATCTACGCCCTGTTCCCGGCCTTCGCGGCCGAAGAACCCCCCTTGGAGAACCCCACCGTCACCCCCATCCCCGGGGACCTGTGCTACTTCACGTTCACCGGGACCGAGCTCGGCACCACGTCGTACGGCTACGACAGCGCCCAGCGCGGCACGATCGTCGACCTCGCCCTCTTCTACGAGCGCAACAACCTCCTGATCAACGGCGACGTCGGCTGGGTCCCCGGCATCGTCTGGGGCCAGGTCGTGGAGGGCCTCGACCGCATGGCCGAGGCCTGCGGCGACCTCTGGCGCGGGGGAGCGGAGGGGGAGACCCTCCACTTCCGCCGCCTCTAGCCGCGGGGGCGGGGGAGCGACGGCACCCCCGCCTCGTACAGCGCGTGCGCCGCCCTCAGGACCAGCCCGTCCGCGAACCTCGCCCCCACCAGCTGCACCCCCACCGGCAATCCGTCGCCGTCCACCCCGCAGGGCACCGTCCCCGCCGGCTGCTGCGTGAGGTTGAAGGGGTACGTGAACGGCGTCCAGCCCGTCCACCGCCGCGCCCCGCCGCCCGGCGGGACCTCGACGCCCGCCGCGAACGCGGTGACCGGCAGCGTCGGCGTGACCAGCAGGTCGTACGTCTCGTGGAACCGCCCCATCCGCCGCCCCAGCTCGACCCGCACGTCCACCGCGGCCAGATAGTCGAGCGCGCTGTAGCGCGCGCCCCGCGCGCAGATCTCCTGCAGGCCCGGATCGAGCAACTCCCGCCGCGCGGGCGGCAGATGCTGCGCGACCCGCGCCGCCCCGCTGAACCACAGCGTGTGGAACGCCTCGACGGGATCGGCGAAGTCGGGATCGGCCTCCTCGACGTACGCGCCGAGCGAGGCGAGGGTCTCCACCGCGCCCCGCACCGCCGCGGCCACCGCGGGCCGCACCGCGACCTGCCCGCCGAGCGTGGGCGAGTACGCCACCCGCAGCCCCCGCACGCCCCCGCGCAGCTCGTCCCGGAAGCTCCCGGCGCGGGGCCCGACGCAGGACCAGTCACGGGCGTCGGGCACACCGATCACGTCGAGGAGCAGCGCCGCGTCCGCCGCGTCCCGCGTCATGGGGCCGACGTGCGAGAGCGTGCCGAACGCCGACGCCGGATACAGCGGCACCGTGCCGTACGTCGGCTTGAGCCCGAAGATCCCGCAGAACGACGCGGGGATCCGCACGGACCCGCCGCCGTCCGTGCCGAGCGAGAGCGGCCCCGCGCCGAGCGCGACGGCGGCCGCGCTGCCGCCGCTGGACCCGCCCGCGGTGCGCGACGTGTCGTACGGATTGCGGGTGATCCCGTGCCGCGGGCTGTCCGTCACGCCCTTCCAGCCGAACTCGGGCGTGGTCGTCTTGCCGACGAACACGGCGCCGTGCTCGCGCAGGCGGGCCACGGACGGCGCGTCCTCGTTCCAACTCCCCTCTTCCGCCACGGCCTTGGAGCCGCGGAGGGTGGGCGCGCCGCGCTGGAGCAGGATGTCCTTCACGGTGACCGGCACCCCGTCCACCAGGCCGAGCGGCTCGCCCGCGCGCCAGCGCGCCGCGCTCTCCTCCGCCCGGACCAGGGCGTCCCGCTCGTCGACGCGGACGAACGCGTTCACGGCGGGCTGGATCTCCGCCGCCCTGCGCAGCACCGCCCGCACCACGTCGACGGGGCTGAACTCGCCCTTGCGGTAGCCGTCGACCAGGTGGACGGCGGTGAGGTCCGTGAGCTCGGTCATGCGCGCTCCTTACGTGAACGGATCGGATTGCGGGGGCGACGGATCAGTGTCCGGGGACATACCCACGTTTCTTGTCGACCACGTTCACCAGCGGCCGACCCGCCTCCCAGCGCCCGTACAACTCCACGAACTGCGCGCCCAGTTCGTCCCGCCAGCCGACCGTGTCGCCGCTCATGTGCGGCGAGACGAGCAGCCCCGGCGCGGTCCACAGCGGGCTGTCCGGCGGCAGCGGTTCGCGCTCGAAGACGTCGAGGGCCGCGCCCGCGATCCACCGCTTCGACAGGGCCGCCACGAGGTCGTCCTCCACGACGAGCTGGCCGCGCCCCACGTTGATGAAGCGCGCCGACGGCTGCATCACGCCGAAGCGCCGCTCGTCGAACATGCCGCGCGTGTCGTCCGTGAGCGGTGCCGCGCACACCACCCAGTCGGCGCGCGCGAGCAGCCGGTTCAGGTCGTCGGGCCCGTACACGCCGGTGCGCGGGGTGCGGCCGACGAGCGCCGTCGTGATGCCGATCCCCTTCAGCATCCGCACGATCGCCCGGCCGATCGGCCCCGAACCCACCACGCACGCGCGCGTGCCCGCGATCCGCTGGCTCTCGCGGTGCCGCCAGGTCCGCTCGCGCTGGAGGTCGAGCGTGCGCGGCAGGTCCTTGGCGAGGGCGAGGACGAGCGCGGCCACGTACTCGGCGATCGGCCGGTCGAAGACGCCGCGGGCGTTGGTCACCACCGTGTCGGACGCGGCGAGCTCGGGGCACAGGAGCCGGTCGACGCCCGCGCTCGCCGTGTGCACCCAGCCGGGCCGCGGCCCCTCGCCGGGCCAGGCGCGCCGCACCGCGTCGGACAGGAAGTCCCACACGAGCAGGACGTCGGCGTCCGGGAGGCGCGCGGCGAGGGTCGCCTCGTCGGCGTGCAGAATGCGCGCGCGCCCCGTGAGCGCGCCGAGGCGCGGTGGGGGCGCGGGCGCCGGCGCGTCGAGCACGAGGACCGTGGGGGCGACGGCGGCCCGGCCGGACCCGGCACTTTCGGACACGGCGGAGAAACCATTTCGCAACGAGAGCCCGCTTCCCTGGTAAGGGCGTCTGGCCGACCTGCCGAGCACCTGGCGCCTGCTGACACGTGACGCGAACCGCCCGCGACTGTCTGAGATGCGCGGATTGACCACGCTGGCACCCGAACCTACCTTCGTCAACAGAGGCGGTTCCGTACGCGGATCAGTACCCGGATCAATGCGGGGATCAGTACGTGGTCCCGTATCCCGGACCGGCGCGAGACCCCCGTGCGAGACCGCCACCGCGGGACCCTCCCGCGTCCCCGTCCCGACGTCCCGGCGCGTCGCCGCCGCCCGCACCACTTCCGGCCCCCGGCCGGCCCTGTCCCCGCTCGCACGACTTAAGGGCCTGCTCATGGACGTCACTTCGTATTCGTCGTACGCGATGTTCCGTGGACCTCAGCCGCAGCGAGGCGTCGGCGTCGTCGCCCCCTTCGACTTCGCCCTCGACCGCGAACTGTGGCGCTGGGTCCCGGACGAGGTCTCCCTGCACCTGACGCGCACGCCGTACGTGCCCGTCGAGGTCAGCCTGGACCTGGCGCGCCTGGTCAGCGAGCACGAGACGCTCGCCGAAGCGGTGCGCGCCCTGTCGGCCGCCGAGCCGGAGGTCCTCGCCTACGCCTGCACGTCGGGCAGTTTCGTCGGCGGCATCGCGGGCGAACGGGCCATGTGCGAGGCCATGGCCCGCGAGGGCACGGTGGCGTCCGTGACCACGTCGGGCGCGCTCCTGGAAGCGCTCGACGAACTGGCCGCGCACCGCATCGCCCTCGTCACGCCCTACACCTGGTCGGTGACCCGCGCCCTGGAGGAGTTCCTGGCCGAGGCGGACGTGGCCGTCGTGGGCCGCGCCTACCTGGGGCTCACCCGGCACATCTGGAAGGTGTCGTACCGGGACGTGGCGGACATGGCACGGCGCGCCGTGCGCGGGCCGGTGGACGCGCTGTTCATCAGCTGCACGAACCTCCCCACGTACGACGTGATCCCGCAGCTGGAGGCGGAGCTGCGGGTCCCGGTCCTGTCGGCGAACCAGGTGACGATGTGGTCGGCACTGCGACGGTTGGGTACGCGTGCGGTAGGGCCCTACCAAGCGCTGATCGACGCGGGCGCGCGGCCGGGCGCGGAGGAGCTGACGGCGCCGCTCGGCGCGCCACCGCTCGACCCGCCACCGGTCGCCGCGCTCGAACCCTCGGCGCTCGACCCGGCGGCGTACGACCCGGCGGCGTACGATCCGCAGGTGCCGCCGCCCGCGCCGGCGGCCCCGGCGACGCCGCCGGCTCCGCAGGTGCCGACGGAGGGCCTGCCCGACCCGCCGCCCGCGGGTCCCGGGCCCGCGGGACCGGAACCCGCGGGACCCGCAGGACCCGCCGCCGAAGGAGGCTGGACTTGACCGCACTCGGATTCCTCTATCCCGGCCACTCCGCCGAGGACGACTACCCCCGCATCGAACAGCTCATCGGCTCCGACATCCGCCTCCAGGTCGTCCACACGGACATCGGCGAGGACGCGCACCGCGTCGACGCCCTCCTGGAGATGGGCGCGCCGGGGCGCCTCGCCGCCGGGGTCGAGGAGCTCCGCCTGACCGGCGCGGAGGCCGTCGTGTGGGCATGCACCAGCGGGAGCTTCGTGTACGGCTGGAAGGGCGCCCACGACCAGGTGCGCGCCCTGGCCCGGGCCGCGGGCCTGCCCGCGTCGTCGACGTCCTTCGCCTTCGCGCACGCCGTACGGGAGGTGGCGGCGTCCCGTGTCGCGGTCGCCGCGACCTACCCCGAGGACGTGGCCGACCTCTTCGCCGGCTTCCTCGCCGACGCGGGCACCGAGGTGGTGGCGCTGCGGGGGAGCGGGATCATCACGGCGGCGGAGGTCGGCACGTGGGGGCGGGACGAGGTCCTGGCCCTCGCCCGTGCGGGCGACCACCCCGAAGCCGACGCCCTGCTCCTGCCCGACACCGCCCTCCACACCGCCGCGTACGTCCAGGAGCTCGAGTCCGAGCTCGGCAAGCCGGTCCTCACGGCCAACCAGGTCACCGTTTGGGAGGCCCTGCGCCTGGCGGGCCGCCGCGTCAACGCCCCGTCCCTGGGCGCCCTGTTCACCCGCCAGCCGGTGGTCCAGGTCCCCGTCGACTGACGACGGCGGGGGACGGGCCGACCGGCGGCGAGGCACAGCCCGTCCCACCTGCGGGGAATAAGCGGAGACCGCCTCCTGTTAGATCGTGGCGTAGCTCAAGACGCCCGCCCGAGCAGGAGGCACCCGTTGGACCGCAACGAAGAGGGAATCCACGGCCCGCGCCACGGAACCGCCCCCACCCCCCTCTCCGTCCTGGACCTGGTGACCGTCGGCTCCGGCCGCACCGCCACCGACGCGCTGCGCACCTCCGTCGAGCTGACCAAGCTCGCCGAGTCCCGCGGATACCACCGCCACTGGGTGGCCGAGCACCACTCCATGCCGGGCGTGGCCTCCTCGTCCCCGGCGGTGATCCTCGCCCACCTGGCGGCCCACACGAACCGCATCCGCCTCGGCTCCGGCGGCGTCATGCTGCCCAACCACGCCCCGCTGGTCATCGCCGAGCAGTTCGGCACGCTGGAGGCCCTGGCCCCGGGCCGCGTGGACCTCGGCCTCGGCCGCGCACCCGGCACGGACGGCGCCACCGCGGCCGCCCTGCGCCGCACCGACCGCCTCCACGAGGGCGCCGACGAGTTCCCCCAGCAGCTCGCCGAGCTGACCCGCTTCCTGGACGACGACTTCCCCGACGGCCACCCCTACGCCCGCATCCACGCGGTCCCGGGGCCCGTCCAGGCCACGTCCCCCGGCGGCGTGCAGTCCCCGCACCGCCCGCCGATCTGGCTCCTCGGCTCGTCCGGCTTCAGCGCCCGGCTGGCCGGCACCCTCGGCCTGCCGTTCGCCTTCGCGCACCACTTCTCCGCGCAGAACACGATCCCGGCGCTCGACCTGTACCGCGACGCGTTCCGCCCGTCCGCGGTCCTGGCCGCCCCGTACGCCCTGATCGGCGTCTCCGCGCTCGCCACGGACGACGAGGAGGAGGCGCGCCGCCAGGCCAGGGCCGCCGCCCTCAACATGATCCGCCTGCGCACCGGCCGCCCGGGCCTCGTCCCGACCCCGCAGGAGGCCGCGGCGCACGTCTTCACCGACGCCGAGCGGGACTTCGTCACCAGCTGGAACTCCAACGTCATCCACGGCACCGCGGAGCAGGTCCGCGCGGGCCTCGACGACCTCGCCAAGCGCACCGGCGCCGACGAACTGATGCTCACGGCCAACGCGCACGGCGGCGACGTACGCCTGCGCAGCTACGAACTCATCGCGGACGCCTACGGACTGCCGAAGAGCACTCCGTAGCGGCCGGGGGTGAGGGCGCCGCCCCCGACGGGGGTGGGGGCGGCGCCGTACCCCGCGCCCACCGCGCGCCTACGCGGCATCGCCGTCCACCGGCAGTGCGGAGACCTCTCCGGGGAGCACGGGCACGTCTCCGGAGAGCGTGGGTACGTCTCCGGGGAGCGTCGGTACGTCTCCGGGGAGTGTGGGTACGTCTCCGGGGAGTGTGGGTACGTCTCCCGGGAGCGCGGGCGCGCCCCCAGGGAGCGCGGGCACATCTCCGGGGAGCACGGGTGCGTCCTCCAGAAGTACGGAGATACGATCCGCCCCCACCGCCCGCGAGTACAGCCACCCCTGCCCGGTGTCGCAGCCGATCCTGCGCAGGCGCTCCGCCTGCCCCGCCGTCTCCACGCACTCCGCGGTGACGGTGAGCCCGAGCTGGTGGGCGAGCCGCACCATCGCCTCGACGATCACCTCGTCGGCGTGGCTGCCGTGCTCCGCCCGCTCGTCGCCGTCCTCGTACTGGAAGCCGCGCACGAAGGAGCCGTCCAGCTTCAGGACGGACACGGGCAGACGGCTGAGGTAGGCGAGGTTCGAGTAGCCGGTGCCGAAGTCGTCGATGGCGATGCGCACCCCCATGTCGCTCAGGGCCTGGAGGGCCTGCAGGGGGCGCCCCGCGGAGCCCATGACCGCCGACTCGGTGAGCTCCAGCTGGAGCAGGCGCGGCGCGAGGCCGGTCTCGTCCAGGATCTGCGCCACGTCCGCGACGAGGTCGGAGTCCCAGACCTGCCGCACGGCGACGTTGACGCTCACGAACAGCGGCTCCCTGTCCGGGTGTTCGAGCTGCCACCGGCGCGCCTGCCGGCAGGCCGTGCGCAGCACCCAGCGGCCCAGCTGCACGATCGACCCGTCTTCTTCAGCAAGTCCGATGAACCGATTCGGCGTGAGCAGGCCGAACTGCGGATGGTCCCACCGCACCAGCGCCTCGACGCCCCGGAGCCCGCCGTCCTCCAGGCTCACCAGAGGCTGGTACTCCAGGACGAACTCGTCCCGCTCGACGGCGGGCCTGAGCGAACTGGCGAGGGCCTGACGGGTCATGCGGTGCGCGTTGCGCTCGGGGTCGAACAGCGTCCAGCGGGCCTTGCCGTCGGTCTTCGCCCAGTACAGCGTGGTGTCCGCGGCCTGCATCAGACCGGTCGTGGTGGTCCCCGCGGCGCGGCGCTCGACGACGCCGATGGAGGCCGAGAGCGAGAGTCTCTGCCCGGACAAGTCGAATGGTTCCTGCAGGGCCCGCAGGGTCGCGTCGGCGAGCTCCGTCAGCTGGTCGGTGCCCGTGGAGTCCTCCACGAGCAGCGCGAACTCGTCCCCGCCGAGCCGCGCGACCAGCGGCGCCGACGCCCTGCCGTACGCGGCCCGGTCGGCGCAGGCGGTCAGCCGCTCGGCGACGGCCGCGAGCAGCCGGTCGCCGACGCGGTGCCCGAGCGTGTCGTTGACGGCCTTGAACCCGTCGAGGTCGAGATAGCAGAGCCCGACCCGGCCGGTGCTCGTGTCGTCGTACGCACCCGCTTCGAGGGCCGAGGCGAGCCGCTCGAAGAACAGGGCGCGGTTGGGAAGGCGGGTCACCGGATCGTGCATCTGCAGATGGCGGAGCCGGGCCTGCAGGTCGCGCCGTGCGCTGATGTCGGCGGCGGCGAGCAGCACCGTGCCCGTCGGCCCCGCGCGCCCCGGCAGCGGCGACACCGTGACCTGGGTCCACAGCGAGTGCCCGTCGGGGTGTTTGAGGCGGCGCGTGCAGCGCAGCTTGGCCTGCCGGCCGCGCAGCACCTCGCGGTACGCGTGCCAGGTGCGGGCGTCCGACGCGAGGTCCACCAGATCGGCGGCGACGCGCCCGGTGAGCTCGGCGGCGTCCGTGCCGATCAGCGCGGCGAACGCGTCGTTGGCGCAGACGACGAGGCCGTCGCGGTCGACGACGGCCAGGGGCAGGGGGGCCGCGGCGAAGGCGGCGTGGTAGTCGGCGGGGGCGTAGGAGCCTGCCCGACGTGATTGGTTACGCTCTGTGATGGCGGGCCGCGTGCGGCCCGGTGCTGTGACCGTTGTCGTAGTCGGCCCTTCAGACGTTCCGTTCACCGCTTGCTCCCGCAGTGCAATTGATCGAGCAGGTCGATGGGGCCCCTGGTCCTGGCGGGTCTGGGGTGGTGGCCGACCGGATGGCGGGCGGCCGTTGGGGCCGGGAAAGTGTGCCGATCATAGAGGGTGGTCCGCGGTGGCTACAGCCGCTTCGTGAGCCAGAGCCGGGCCCAGGATCACCGGCAGATCGTTTCTGCTCGGCACTGCCCGCCTTTCTCCCGACACGGACCGGTTGTGACACTGAGTGAGTGCTCGGAGTGTCGTCCCTCTGACCGTTCTCACTCGACCGGGTCAGACAAACTGGGCGAAGTTCAACAAAATATTTCAAGGTGGGTGAGGTGTCTCGCATTCCGCATCCGGAGGTCGACGTGGAGCGTCAGCTCCCCCCTTGGCGGCTCACCCGTGGAGGGGAGCGCCGGCGCCTGCGCAGCGCGGCGGCCCTGTTCACCGGCCTGACCGCGTTCGCCGCCACGTCCCTGGTGGCGGGCCCCGCGATCGCCCACGGCGCGGCGGGCCCGTGCGCCCTGCGCCGCACGTCCGCGCACCACTCGGAGGGGCTCGACACCTGGAACGCCGCGTACCCGCGCCCCACCCGGTCCCTCGACGCGGTCCTCGTCTTCCTGTCCTTCCCGGACTCGCCGCCCCTGACCTCGCCCGCGGAGCTGACCGCCGACCACTTCCCGGCCACCAGCGACTTCTTCGAGCGTGCCTCGTACGGGCGGTTCCGGTTGCGCGCGCATCCCCAGTCCGAGTGGATCGCGATGCCGCAGGCCTCCACCGCGTACGCGATAGAGCGCGACTGGAGCCCGCGGCTGCGCGGCGCCTACCTGAGGGACGCGCTGGCCGCGGCCGATCCGCACGTCGACTTCTCGGCGTACGACATCGTGTACTTCGTCGCGGACCCGGACGCGCCGGGCGTCGACTCGGACGCGACGAAGGTGGTCAACTTCGACCGCCCGATGCGCGCGGACGGCAAGGGCATCCGGCGCATCGTCACGGTCTTCGAACGCCACCCGCCCGACCGCAACGTCCTCGCCCACGAGACGGGCCACGTCTTCGACCTGCCGGACCTCTACCACCGCCCCACCGACGGCAAGGGCGACTGGGACACCCACGTCGGCGACTGGGACGTCATGGGCAGCCAGTTCGGCCTGGCCCCCGACCTGTTCGGCTGGCACAAGTGGAAGCTCGGCTGGCTCGCGCCGCGCCAGGTGGCGTGCCTGCGGGGCGGTACGAAGCGGCTGACCCTCGACCCGCTGTCGTCGCCGCCCGCCCGCGGCGGCGTCGGCGGCACCAAGCTGGCGGTGGTCCGCACGGGCCGCGGCACCGCCGTGGCCATCGAGGCCCGCGGTTCCCTGGGCAATGACCGCGCGACGTGCGGCGAGGGCGTCCTCGCCTACCGGGTGCGCAGCGAGACGGCGTCGGGCCGCGGCCCCGTCGAGGTGATCGACGCCCACCCGCGCTCGGCGTCGTGCTGGGGCGACTCGGTCTATCCGCCGCTCGCGGACGCGCCGGTGCGGGTGGGGGAGAGCTTCACGGTGCCGGACGCGGGGGTGCGGATCGAGGTGGAGGGCCGCATGGCGTCGGGGGCGTGGACGGTGACGGTGACGGCGTCCTGAGCGCCGTGACCTTCACGTCGACAGCCACTCTGTGAGGGGGGTGTGGGTGGGCGAAGCCCCCCACAACGCGCGGCGAAGCCGCGCAAGAACAACGATGGCGAGACAGGATCGCGCTTTCCGCGATCATGCCTCGCCATCGACAACGTGCGCCGCCAGGGACTCGAACCCCGGACCCGCTGATTAAGAGTCAGCTGCTCTAACCAACTGAGCTAGCGGCGCCTGCTGACGTCGTAGACCTTAGCATCCTGATCGGCGGAGGGAAAAATCGATATACGCACCGCCGGTCCCGCCGCCGCGCGGGCGGCCCGTACGCACGCCCAGAGGACCACCTCGGGCCCCGGCAGCCAGGGCCTGCGGGTGTCGGGGGCGACCAGCCACCGCGAGCCGAGCCGGTGGTCGCTCCAGGCGCCGTGGGCCAGCGGGGGCACGGTGACGGCGTCACCGGCGCCGTGGCACAGCAGCGACGGCACGGCGGCGCCCCACTCCTCCCACTCCAGGAGGGCCGGGAGGCGCTGGGCCGTGCCGGGGGCGACGAACAGCAGGACGCGCCCGCGGTGCGCGGCGACAGGGCCGGATCCCGGCCCCTCGTGCCATAACCGGTCGACCATCCGCCGCCCGAAGACGGCGGGCACGCTCACCACGTCGAACACGGTCCCGCAGGGCAGCACGGCGGGCGCCGTGGGCCGGGCCCGCCAGTCGGCGAGCACCCCGCGGGCGTACGTTTCGGCGGACGTGAGCCAGGCGGCCCCGTCGGCCGTGACGTCGGCGGCGGACCGCTCGCTGGTGTGGGGGAGGGGGATGCTCATGCCAACTACATGTACGGGTGGTGAGCACCCCGTCCCGCAGAGTTGCCGAAACCGGGGACAGGGCGGCGCGGCCTCCGGTACCGTGCCCCGCCCGGCATATGCCAGCGGGTCTTACGGAGCCTCGTCGGTACCGCGCAGCAGGTCCCGCCCGAACTCCACCATCTTCTTGGCGTAGTCCTCGGTCCACTGGGCGCGCTCGGCGATGGCCGCGGGGGTGAGCCGGTCGAACCGGCGCGGGTCGGCGAGCTGGGCGGCGGCGATCGCCTGGAACTCCACGGACCGGTCCGTGGCGGCCCGGAAGGCATGGGTCAGCTCGGTCGCCCTGGTCAGCAGCTCACGAGGGTCCTCGATCGACTCCAGGTCGAAGAAGTGCTCGGGGTCGGCGGCGGCCTCCGCGGGTTCGAAGAGCAGCGGCGCCGGGCGCATGCGCTTGCCCTGTGCCGGGGGTTCCGCCATGTCCACGTTCCTTCCCTAGTACGCCGGCTGACCACCCCCATTCTCCCTTGCCCCGCAAGGCCGTGGGGGTGGTGGTGTCCTCGCGGGGGCGCCCCAGGCCCGCCCCTTCCCGAAACTAGGGGGCTCCGCCCCCTAGGACCCC